>JBBQBR010000484.1:0-2752 GCA_038317875.1 Lysobacterales bacterium | reverse complement strand
CGTCAACGCGCGCAGCAGTTCGAGCAAAACGGCGTGCTTAAAGCAGTCGGCAAAATTACCCGCGTGGAAGCTGTGGCGATAGTTCATAGGGTAGGGTGCTGTGCTGTTAGCGGGGTGAGAGTTTACATCGGGCTAGTTTACTTGCGCGGTGTTAAACAAAACCGGCGATTTCAGCCGCTAACTCGGCAATCGGTATGGCCTCCAAGCCCTCGCTGATGCGGTATCGCTCATTACCTGGGTAAGCGACGAAGCTGCGCGTCGGCGCCAGATCTTGCCGCGCATGATGAAAACCTCGGCGGGGGTGCGGGTCTAAGCTACGTTTGATCTCAATGATCCAAAGATCGCTATTGCCCCAGGCCAGCAGTAAATCGATTTCAGCGCCTGCACTGGTGCGATAAAAGTACGGCGTACAGCGCGCAGGAGCCTGACTCAGCAAAGTATCAATTACAAAGCCCTCGTAACTTGCACCCACCACGGCATGCCCCAATAGCGATTCTTTATCAGTAATCCCGAGCAGCGCATGCAAGATACCGCTATCGCGTAAGTAAATTTTTGGCGATTTCACCAACCGTTTACCGACGTTACTGTGCCAAGACGGCAACTGGCGCAGCATGAATAAATCGGTTAGTAAATCCAGGTAGCGTGCGACCGTTTTTTGATCCGCACCTAAGCTTCGGGCCAGGGACGCCGTATTCAATAAGCCGCCCTGTGTATGCGCCAACATCGTCCAAAAACGCCGCAGAGTTGTAGCGGCGATACGTGGCCCGAATTGCGGAATATCCCGCTCCAAATAGCTTTGAATGAAATCCATACGCCAAGCTAGGCTGTCGGTCTCGCTAGGTGCCAGAAAGCTTTCCGGGAAGCCGCCGCGTACCCAAAGCTTGTCAGCATCGCTGGGGTGCAATTCCGATAAGCAAAGCGGCGTCAATTCCAAATAACGCACCCTGCCGGCCAAGGTTTCGCCACTTTGCTGCAGCAAATCGAGCGAGGCCGAACCCAAAATCAAATACATACCCGCACGCCGTCCGGCGCGCCGCCCACGGTCAATCAAACCACGCAACACCGGAAATAAGTTCGGCATGCGATGAATTTCATCCAAAATCACCAGCTTGTCTTGATGATCCGCCAAGTACAGCTCCGGCTCCCGCAATTTCGCGATGTCTCCAGGCGCTTGTAGATCTAGATAGATGGCCGTTTTTTCATCCATCAAACTCAATGCCAGCGTCGTTTTGCCAACCTGTCTTGGGCCTAGCAACGCTACGGCTGGCGACTGCGCGAGCGCGGCTTTTAGATGTTTGGATAAGCCTCGGACAAGCTCGGACAAAGCAAAAACTGCCTGAATCGCAAAATAACCTAGTAATTATGGTAGTCTGATGGTGGATTTGCAAGGTTAAACTGCGAAATGGCGCTACCGAAAAAATTGACCCAGCTTAAAACGCAGCTAGCGCCACCAGCGTTCGTCGGCCAATCTTTGGCTGCTGATTTGCCAACGTCCGCTGGCAATATCGAATTCGGCGCGCAACGCACCCAAATCGCCGGTAATGTGTTCGGCGGCACCCAAACTTTGCACGCGTTCGCGCGTGGCTAGCCTGGGGAAGTCAAAGCGGTTGGCGTAGCCAGTCGGATAGAGCACAACGCTGGGTTTGACCGCCGATAGAAATTCGGCGCTAGAACTACTAGCACTACCGTGATGCGGCGACACCAATAGCGATGCGGCAAGTACTCTTGCTTGGGTGCGCACCAATCGAGATTCGATGACCTCGTCAATATCGCCCGGCAGCAACGCACTTGCAGCGCTGATTTTGCTTTGGATTTTCAACACACAGGAACTCTGATTCGCTAAATACGGCAGACCCGGATTCGGATGCAGTACGACAAATTCCACGCCGTCCCACTGCCATTTTTGCCCAGCGATACATGCAACGCTGTCCTTAATCTTACCGATGGCACTGGTGCTGACTTGGCTTGTAAAAGCGCGTCGAACAGCGGCTAAACCGCCTGCGTGGTCCTGATCTGCGTGGCTAATCATTACCAGATCTAGCTGATTCACACCCAGCACGCGCAGGCTTGGCACAACAATGCTTTCGCCGGCATTGCTGCCCTCTGGATCCCCAGGCCCAGTATCGAACAGCAAGGTGTGGTGTGTGGTTTGCACCAATGCGCTCAGCCCTTGGCCGACATCAAAAAGCGTCAAACGAAATTCGCCTGCAGGAATGGATTCGACTGGTTTTGGGATCAGCATTGGCAGTAGTAAAAGCCAAGCGTAATGGCGCAAGGCCACGCCGCGCGGGCTAAACAGTAGCAGCACGCCGACTGCGGCAAGCACGAGGGCGATTGCGCTGGGCGGGGCGAAATATTGCGTCATCACCGCAGGCGCAGAAATGCTCGTCAGAAACGCGAGTAGCCAATGCCAAAACAGGGCGGCTAATTTGAGCAGCGGTGCCGCCAGCGCGGCTTGCGCGCAAAGCAATAAAACGGTCGCAGCCAACACCAAGGGCACAATTACTAACGACACTAGCGGCACTGCAATTAAATTAACAAACGGTGCAGCGAGCGATGCTTGACCAAAAAATACTAGGCTCAACGGCAGCAAACCCAGCGTCATCAATAATTGCGCCGAGATGAGTTCGCGCCACCAATTGAGCTTGGGAAAGCGCTGCCCAAAAACGATAATCAGCAGCGCAACCGCACCAAAACTAAGCCAAGCACCAGGGCTTAGCACCACCAATGGATCAATAATTAGCACCGCCAA
>JBBQBR010000483.1:0-2761 GCA_038317875.1 Lysobacterales bacterium | reverse complement strand
TCGTGTTCAGTGCGCAACTGCTCAAGCAGCGTATAGGCCTTTGACGGACCGCTCGCGTTCGCAATCAGTTCTAGAACTTTTTCGCGCAACGGTGTGAAGCGCAGGCCGAGCGCTGCGCACTTAGCGCGCACCTCCTCGATTAATGCCGTTGGGTCGTGATGGTGGTGCGGGTTGGCGCAGAGTGTCATTTAAAAGCACAGTGTTAGATAAGCGCTGAATTTAACACGTGTCGAAAAAAAGCGGGTTTAGTTGTCTAAAACCGGGTGCGAGTCAAACTGACGTGGTGTAATGAGCTGTTTTCGACCACATCTTAAAAGAACCGTTCGCCCTGATACTGAGCCACGTCGAAGTAGCGAAGGGCAGAGCCGCACCAATACTGACGCAGGCTCAGCACGAACGAGTTTCTTTCAGCGCCACGCCGAAAACATCAGTTTGACGCGCGCCCCCTAAAACCCGCAGAAAACGTAAATCGAATTCATTTTGGCTCTTCTTCAGTGCCTTCAGCATCGGCGTTGGCATCAGCTTCAGCCGCTTCAGCGTCCGCCAAGTCTGCGTCAGCCTGCGCAGCTTCCGCCTCAGCATCTGCGGCTTCGGACTCGGCCTGAGCAGCCTGTGCCTCAGCATCTGCGGCTTCGGACTCGGCCTGAGCAGCCTCTGCCTCCGCTTCTGCGGCTTGCGCTTCAGCTTGTGCCGCGTCTGCATCTTCCTGACTCACGCCCTCTTCATCGCCACCACCGATTTTGCCGGACATATTTTCAGCAAAAACTGGCGCACTGAGTGCCGTAGCAAATAAAACCGCAGAAAATAGTTTCAAATTGACGTTCATCGAGCTGCTCCCAAAAACCCGCGCCAAGTGCGCGTTCACAGACTCTAAGCCAGAATCCGTTAAAAAAGGGAAACGAGATGGCACTTATAGAATTAGTTAATCTGGACTTCAGCGTGGGCGGGCCACTTTTGCTGGACAAAGTCAATTTCAGCTTAGAGCCGCGTGAGCGCGTTGCAATTATTGGGCGTAACGGCGCGGGGAAATCGACTCTGCTGCGCCTGATGCAGGGCTTACTGAAGCCAGATGACGGCGAAGCGCGCAGCAACTGCCGGGTCGCGACATTGGCACAAGAAGTGCCGCCCGATACTGAAGGCAGCATCGAACATATCATTGCCTCGGGCCTAGGCGAACTGGGGCGCGCGGTAGCAGAATTTCACGAGCTCAGCCACAGCAGCGATCCCGATTTGGAGCGCATGCATGAAGCGCAAAATTACATTGATACCCACGATGGCTGGCAACTCGAGTCGCGTATTTCGCAAGTGCTCACGCGCCTGCAACTGGATGGCGACTTAGCTTTTGCTGGTTTATCCGGCGGTATGAAGCGGCGCGTATTGCTGGCGCAAGCGTTGGTGACCGCACCTGATGTGCTGCTATTGGACGAGCCGACGAACCATTTGGATATTGAAGCCATTGCTTGGTTGGAAACATTCTTAAAAGATTTTGGCGGCAGCGTCGTATTCATTACCCACGATCGCAGCTTTTTACGCACGCTGGCAACTCGCATTTTAGAAATTGATCGCGGCAAGCTGACCAGTTGGCCGGGGGATTACGATAATTTCTTGCGTCGCAAAGAGGAACGCCTGCACGCCGAAGCGCAGGAAAACGCGCTTTTTGACAAAAAGCTGGCGCAAGAAGAAATCTGGATTCGCCAAGGCATTAAAGCTAGGCGAGTGCGTAACGAAGGCCGAGTCACGGCGCTTAAAAACATGCGCAAAGAGCGTTCCGAGCGGCGTGAACAAACCGGTCAAGTGCGGCTTGCATCAGCAATCGCCGAAAATTCCGGCAAGCGTGTGATCGATATTAAAGAAATGTCATTCGCCTTTGGTGACCGCGTCATCGTGCGCAATTTAACCGCTGCGATTCAGCGCGGCGATCGCATCGGCTTAATTGGGCCAAATGGCGCCGGTAAAACCACGCTGCTCAAGCTGATTTTGGGTGAGATTCAACCAAGTAGCGGCACGGTGACGCAGGGCAGCAATATGCAAATTGCCTATTTTGACCAGCTGCGCGGACAACTCGACGATAAGCTTAATGCGCTAGATAACGTTGCCGACGGTCAAGAGTTTGTCGAAATCAACGGCACACGCAAGCACATTCTGGGCTATTTGCAAGACTTTTTGTTTTCTCCAGAACGCGCACGCGCACCCATCACGCGCCTGAGCGGCGGTGAACGGCATCGCTTATTGCTGGCAAAATTGTTCCTAAAGCCATCGAACGTGCTGGTACTAGATGAACCCACCAACGATCTGGACTTGGAAACTTTGGATTTGTTGGAAGAATTACTGGCTGACTATCCTGGCACCGTCATTTTAGTCAGCCACGACCGCGCATTCTTGGACAATGTTGTGACCAGTTCCTTAGTGCTGGAAGGGGATGGTCGAGTTGTTGAAGTGGCAGGCGGCTACGCCGATTGGCTGCGTGAACGGCCGCGCACACAAAATGTGCGCTCCAGCAATAATGCATCGGGCAATTTGGTAGCCAGCGCGCCCGTATCGCCAGTCGCGGCAGCAAAACGCAAGCTTAGTTTTAAAGAAATCAAAGAGTTAGGCGAGCTACCAAAGCAAATTGAAGTCATGGAAGCGCGTCAAAAAACGCTGGGTGAGGCGATGAATGCGCCGGAATTTTTTAAAAAACCACAGAGTGCGGTGCTTGCGGCTAATGCGGAGCTTGCGGATTTGGCTGGGCGCTTGGGCGCGGCTTATGCTCGGTGGGAGG
>JBBQBR010000482.1:0-2765 GCA_038317875.1 Lysobacterales bacterium | reverse complement strand
ACCGCAGTACACAAGCAGCTGCCGCCCAAGCACGACCCGTATTTGGACTTGGTGCCGCCAGCGGGCTTGAAACTAACGCCAAAACACTATGCCTATTTGAAGATATCTGAAGGCTGCAACCACCGCTGCACCTTTTGCATCATTCCCTCAATGCGTGGGGATTTAGTCAGCCGCCCGATTGATCAAGTGCTGATTGAAGCCGAAAAACTGGTCAAAGGCGGCGTGCGCGAGCTGCTGGTGATCAGTCAAGACACCAGCGCTTATGGCGTAGACGTCAAATATGCCCAAGCCCAATGGCGCGATAAGTCTTACCGCACGCGCATGACCGAGCTTTGCGAGGGTTTGAGCGAGCTCAGCCACCCGCTGAATCCGGTTTGGGTCCGCCTGCACTATGTTTATCCGTACCCACACGTGGACGAAATCATTCCGTTGATGGCGGCGAATAAAATCCTGCCATACCTGGACATTCCGTTTCAGCACGCCAATCCGCGCATTCTGAAATTGATGAAGCGCCCAGCGGCAAGCGCCAAAAACCTAGAACGCGTGCAGGCATGGCGCAAAATTTGCCCGGATTTGACCCTGCGCAGCACCTTCATCGTTGGCTTTCCCGGTGAAACCGAGGCCGAATTTCAAGAGCTTTTAGATTTCTTAAGCGCCGCCGAATTAGATCGCGTCGGCTGTTTTAAATACTCGCCCGTCGTGGGCGCCAAGGCGAATGACCTGCCCGATCCAATCGCGCCTGAAGTGCAGCAAGAACGCTATGAGCGTTTTATGAAATTGCAGCAAAAAATCAGTGCCAAGCGTTTAAAGCGCAAAGTTGGCCGCATTGAAACCATTTTGATTGATGAAGTGGACGGCGCAACTGCGACCGGACGCAGCGCCAGCGATGCCCCCGAAATTGACGGCAAAGTATTTGTCACCGGAATTACTTCCCCAGTTCGGCCGGGGCAGTTTGTCCAGGTTGAGATCAAAAAAGCGGGCAAATATGATTTGCATGGGGTTGTGGCGGCTAAAAGTTAGCGAGGGGTTCACCAAAACGGGGCGATAACGAACAACCTACTGAGCAATGGCATTAAGTTAAGCCGCATACACTTAAAAACGTCTGAAGCGGCCCCCTCTTCCCGCTATAGTCGTATGATTTTATTAGAGAATTATTTCGGGGAGAGCAATGGGGTGAGGGGCGATCCGCCGCATTTTTTGACCGCCCCTCACCCCAATCTTCCGAACTTAACAAGAAACGTCCTTTTTCAACAATTTTTTTGAGTCATTTTTTTGTGCGGTTTGGCGCCATGATTGCGCGGCTTGGACACGTCCGGGCGATGGCGATAGATTTCCTTGGCAATCAATCGCAGCACTTCGGTGAGCATTTTTCCGATTTTTCGTGTGACTTTTATTGCGAGCAATAGCGCTGGCAGCAAGCGCTTGATAATTGCATGCGCGTACGCGTGATTGACCCGCTGTATCTCGGGCAGTTCTGCGTCGGCATGCGCGGTCAGTGCGGTCAAGGTCTGCAGGTTGTCGCATAAAATTTTGGCGGCGACGTCCTGCACCACCGCCTGCTGCGACAAACCCGACACGTGCTCCAGATTGAGCCGGTGCTTGAGGCGCTTGAACGCTTCCTCAATGCGCCAGCGCTTGTGGTAAAGGTTGCCGAAACAACTGGCCGGGAAAGCCTGCGTGTCGAACAGATTGGTCATCAGGACGCTGACCTTGCCGTTGCTTGCGACATTGCGAACCAGGCGCACCGTCTGGTGTTCGCGCCCACACTGGTAGTCGGCGGCTTCGCTGCGATTTGGCGGGGTCAACGTGACGATCTGTTCGGCCCGCCCGCTGCGTAAAAAATCGCGCACGCAGGTGAAGCCGCTGTTGCCAGACTTCTCGACACGCATGCAAAACGGGATGCCACGTTGATTGAGCACCGCAACCAACCAGCGACAAGGATAGCCGCGATCAAGCAGGAGCAGATCATCGCTGGAAAGATAATCAAGGTGCTCAAACAGCATCTGTCGTTCGTTGTTCGCGCCAAGGCTATACAGCGTGGCGGCAAGTACCAACTCGGTGCCAGGAAGAAAGAGACCGAAGCCAATCTGATCGGCAGCCGCCGCGTTCTTGACTTTACTCCGGCGCAGGCCGAAGCGGAGCGTGGTGGCATCGGCAGCAACCACGCGATGCCCATGCCATCGCGTTATGAAACCATAGTGCTCGGCGCGCAATATCAGCCAGTCATTGAGCTTGGGGAGTGCGGTCAGGGACAGCTTCGCGCGCGCCTTCGCAAACGCTTGCGCGGTGACTGTCCGTAAGAATTGTGCCTGCTGCAGAAAATGCGCGAAGAACTGATCCAGTTCGGTCTGGACGCTCGAACGCATACCGCATAGTAGGACTGCAACCAGATGATGCAAGGGCAACTTGCGGTTGCGTATGAATGCCAAAGGATGATCGGCGTGGCGAGCTGCTGATAGGAACTCGGGCGACTGCAGATGTGCAGCCAGATCGGAAAACAGAGAAGAAAGGGACATATTGGCCAATAAAAAATTTTATTGGCCGCACTTTTTTTATTTTCAAAATGTCAAGCTTTATTTCAAATTTATTGAAAATAAGTGCTTTGAGGGCTTAAGTTCGGTAGATTGGTATGAGCATTGATGGGCGATCCTATAGCGGCCAATTCGCCCTTGCGCGTGCGACGGCTGGCGGGCGGGAACTCAGCTTTGGCCCGGTGGTGCTATCAAAATTGATTAGCACCCGCAGAATTTATGTTCCCAACGCCG
>JBBQBR010000481.1:0-2773 GCA_038317875.1 Lysobacterales bacterium | reverse complement strand
ATCGGCTTTACCGGTATCGGCGTTGCCCGCATTCGTTTGCGCGTGCGCCCAGCCTGCTAAGCACAGCAAGGCCACAAGCGCAACAATCGCAAGGCGTGCGCGCATCGAACTACAGCAACGCCTCGCCGGTCATCTCGGCGGGTTGCGGAATCTGCATCAATTTAAGCAATGTTGGGGCGATGTCCTTCAACGCACCACCTGCGCGCAGCTCAAAGTTAGCGTGCGGCGCGATCAACACGAGCGGCACCGGGTTCATCGTATGCTGGGTATTAGGCTGATTGCTTTCAACGTTCCACATTTGCTCCAAATTGCCGTGGTCTGCGGTGACTAGCATTGCGCCGCTGGTTTTTAATATCGCTTGCTCAATGCGCCCAAGTGCCGCATCCACCGCTTCGACCGCTTGAATTGCAGCGGCCAAAATGCCGGTATGGCCAACCATATCCGGGTTGGCAATATTACAAACGATAAAATCAAACTGCTGGCTTTCAATGGCGGCTACCAACTGATCGCAAAGTGCAGCCACACTCATTTCCGGCTGCAAATCATAGGTCGCCACTTTCGGCGATGGCACCATAATCCGGCTTTCACCCGGATAAGGTGCTTCGACGCCACCGCTGAAGAAAAACGTGACGTGCGCATACTTTTCCGTTTCCGCGATACGCAGCTGCGTTAAGCCACGCGCCGCAATCAACTCGGGCAAGGTGTTGCTCATTGACTGCGGCGCAAATGCAACCGCGGTGACCGCTAAGTCTTTTGAGTACTCCGTCAAACTCACGAACGCGCTCAATTCGGCGTGGCGCGATCGCACGAAGCCCTTAAATTCCTCGTCGACAAACGCGTGCGAAATTTCGCGCGCGCGGTCGGAGCGATAATTCATAAACACCACCGCATCGCCGTCTAAGACTTTGCAGCCACCGGCGATTACGCAAGGTTTGACAAACTCATCGCTTTCGCCGCGCGCATAGGCAGCGTCCAGCGCCGCCATGCCTGAGATTTCCTGATGTGGGCTGGCGGCATCTACAATGGCGTCATAGCTTAATTGCACCCGATCCCAGCGCTGGTCGCGATCCATCGCAAAATAACGCCCGGATACGCTGGCAATTTTTACGTTGCCGCCAAACTTGTTGAGTTCATCCGCTAATGCCTGCAAGCGCTGTATGGATGCGGCGGCGCTTTTCGGCGGTGTATCGCGCCCGTCCAAAAACGCGTGCACCGCGATTTGGCGCACGTTGCGCGACTGCGCCAGTTTGATCATCGCAAGAATGTGTGTTTCTAAACTATGCACACCGCCTTCGCTCAATAGCCCCAACACATGCAAAGTGCCGCCATTTCGGCGCACGCTGGCGCAAGCCTGATTGAGCGCCAAATTATGCTCAAACTGACCATTTTCAAGGCTCAAATTAATCCGCGTCAAATCTTGATAGACAATGCGCCCTGCCCCTAAATTCATATGGCCGACTTCTGAATTACCCATTTGCCCCTCGGGCAAACCAACGCTAAGGCCGTCGGTTTTGATCAAGGTGTGCGGATAGCTAGCCCAAATCCGGCGCCAATTGGGGCAGTTCGCATTACTAACCGCGTTGTCTGGCGCTGCTTCCCGATGGCCCCAACCGTCTAAGATCAAAAGCAGATGCGCCTTGCGCGCCACTGAATTGGATGGCGGACTATTTCCTGCGGCTTCGGACAATTCGGACATGCATTTTCCCAATTTCGTTGATGATTTTTGTAGACGTTGGCGAAACTGACCGCCAGCGGACGGCAATGGTACTAAAACGAGCTTGCTCTGCATGATTTGCTGCCGCTAAGTGCTTACTTAGCGTGACTATCGACCTAGTGATTTGTTTGAAATGCACGAAAATCCTGCAATTTCGCGCCCAACTGCCCTTGGCACGGCGTTTGCATAGCACTGATCGTAGTCAAACAATCAGTGTAGTCACGCAACGGCAGCCGCCGAAGCTGGTTCCACAAAAATTAGGAGTTATGCCATGAACGTCGTCAATAGCGAAAGCCAATCAAATTTCTTAGTCAACAAGTTTGTTGCGCGCTTAATTCAAACAGCGACCTGCGATCTACAAACTAGAGCTAAGCCTTCTGCACATGACTTAGCGATGGCGTTTCAAGCGGCATTTGCCACGCGCAAGGCAGCGATATGAAATTGTCTACGGCCGGGTTTTCGATTATTGCCGTCGCTAGCACGGCGCTGGTGGCAAATAATGGCTTGATGCAAAGCGCACTGGCCAGCAGCAACACCACTGTCAATCGCAGCGTATCTGTCAACGCGAATTCAGACGCGCAAGACGCCAGTTCAGTCAATGGCAAACTCGAATTAAGCGCAGGTGCCAATGCGAAAGATTTGAGCAATGTTAACGGCGATATCCAACTCGGTGGCAACAATTCCGTTGAGGACATCAGCAGCGTAAACGGCAGCATTGAAGCAGGTAAGTCGCTAAAGGTAAATGGCGATGTGAGCAGCGTAAACGGCGATATTGAACTCGGTTTAGACAGCCACATTTCGGGTGAAATAACCACGGTTAACGGCGAACTAAACTACGCTGGCGGCAGCGTCGGCAAAGACATCAGCACGGTCAATGGCGATCTTGAGTTGGGCAGCGTGACAGTTCAAGGCAATATTTTTACTACTTGGGGCGATGTCGTGCTCAATGGCGCGGCTGTCATGGGCGAGCTACGCGTAAAAAAGCCGCGCATGAGCAACTGGTGGGGCAAAAACCCACAGCCGCCTCGCATAGTTTTAGGCCCAGGCGCGCGCGTTGCA
>JBBQBR010000480.1:0-2780 GCA_038317875.1 Lysobacterales bacterium | reverse complement strand
ACGTTGCACCGGTAAATGGCCGACCTTGCAAACAGCCTGAACTTGGGCAGCCACCATGGATCAGCCGCATTAGCGTCGCTAAGCCATAGTCAAACTCGTGATTGCCAAGGGCCGAATAGCGCATGCCCAGCGCATTGAGCGCTTCGATGGCGGGTTCGTCTTGCAAAAGCGCCGACACCAATGGGCTGGCGCCGATCATATCGCCCACGCCTACAACCAATGAGTTGCTTTTATCGCGACTGAGCTCATTAATTTTTGTCGCCAAAAACGCCACGCCACCGGCTTGCACCTTGCCTTGCGTAATGCCCGGCTCGTCAAAGCTGCTCGGGTTTAGAAAACCGTGGAAGTCATTGAGCGCCAATAATTGCAGCTCGATGGGCTTGTTTGATGCATCTGCGCTGGGTGTAGTGGAATCTGGCTTAATCGGTGCTTGGCTGCATGCGCCCAAAAGCGCGCACGCTGCAATGAAAAGTAAACGCATAGGTTTTAAGCCTTTAAGTTGTGGGACAAGGGTGCCATGTTATTGGGTTAACAAATACTGTGGGTCAGCTCCCCCACGCCTGCAATGTGCCCGATCAGCAAATCACCGCGCGCCAAAGCGCCGACGCCGGCGGGCGTGCCGGTAAATATTAGATCGCCAGCGCTTAAGCAAAACAGCTTTGACAGCTCGTGGATAATTTCTGGCACTGACCAAAGCAAGTCGGCAATATCAGCGGTTTGTCGGCGTTTGCCATTGACATCTAAGCTAATCGCGCCTGCGCTTGGATGCCCGATATCGGCCGCCGTGGCGATCGCTGAAACCGCCGCCGACTGATCGAAGGCCTTCGAAATATCCCAAGGCAAACCGGCATGTTTCGCTTCCAGCTGCAAATCTCGACGCGTCAAATCATTACCAACCGCATAGCCGAAAACGTGGCTAAGCGCTTGCTCTATCGCGATATTTTCACCGCCAGAGTGGAGTGCTACCACTAACTCAATTTCAAAGTGTAGATTTGCGGTTGCGCTCGGGTAGCGTGTCGGGAGGCCGTCGCTTATCACCGCATCCGCGGGTTTGGTGAAAAACACCGGACGCTGCCCGCGTTCCGGGCTGGCCCCCATTTCCTTGGCATGCTCGGCGTAGTTGCGGCCCACACAAAACACGCGACGGATCGGAAAACGTTGTTCAGTGCGCAAAATTGGCACGCTGTTGACCTGGGGTGGTGGGAAAATATAGCAAGCTGGTGCCAGATTTTTATCTTCATCTGTATTTCTAAACATATAGCCTCGATCAAATTAAAGCCAAAAACTGCGGATTGGGGTAGAGGGAGTTAAATTTGGTGCCAGATACAGCAATGGCGTCGAACTTCCTATTGTCATCCCGGCGCAGGCCAGGATACATAGGCTTTTCAGTTGATCGGCGTTCGGCGTAGAACGGTCGCACGGTCAAAATGGTTCCCGGCCTGCGCCGGGATGACGGGGTTTTAGGGTGCAGTGTTCGTTGTTGCTTGTTGGGATCATGCACCGCTTGGAAACTATGAGGCATTTCTTGTGATCGACTCAATGCGCATTCCTAAACACATAAATTACCAAAACAGCAACTAAGCCTGAGCGTGTACTATCGCAGGTCACTATTTCAATATCTGCATGCTTGTGAACTCAATTAGCCCCTCTGCGCAGCCGTCATCGCATCTGCAAATCAACAACCCTGTTGCGTCGAAACTCATCCCATCAACGTTGGTTGCCGGTGAAAAACAGCTTGGCGAAGACAAAATTTCACGCTCGCCCGTTAGTTTTGAAGAAGCGCCACGGCTGCGTAAACCTTCTTGGATTCGGGTGCGTCTGCCTGCGGGCAACAGCGTTGATCGACTCAAAGCGAAGCTGCGCGAAAACTCTTTGGTAACCGTTTGTGAAGAGGCTTCGTGCCCAAATATTCACGAGTGTTTTAGCAAGGGCACCGCGACGTTTATGATTTTGGGTTCGGTTTGCACGCGCCGGTGTTCGTTTTGCGATGTCGCGCATGGCCGCCCCAAGCCACCCGACGCCGACGAACCGGCAAATTTGGCCAAAACCATACGCGAAATGGGGTTGCGTTACGTCGTCATCACCTCGGTAGATCGGGATGATTTGGCGGATGGCGGCGCTGCGCATTTTGTTCGCTGCATTGAAGAAACGCGTGCTGCAGCACCGAGTATTGTCATCGAGGTCTTGGTGCCTGATTTTCGTGGCAAAGGCCGGATGGATCGAGCGCTAGCCGTGCTGAAAATCGCGCCACCGGATGTGTTTAATCACAATCTAGAAACCGTGTTGCGCTGCTACCCAGATGTGCGCCCAGGCGCTGATTACGCTTGGTCGTTGAAACTATTGCAAAAATTCAAGGCGCAGCATCCAGGCGTGCCAACCAAGTCTGGGATCATGTTGGGCTTGGGCGAAACCCGTGAAGAAGTGCTTGAGGCGCTGGCGCATTTACGCGAACACGACGTCGATATCGTTACCTTAGGCCAATACCTGCAGCCCACACCCGCGCACCATCCGGTGATGAAATACTGGACGCCGGAAGAATTTATCGAATTCAAAGTTTTGGGGGAAGCGATGGGGTTTGCGCATATTGCCAGCGCGCCGCTGGTGCGCTCTAGCTACCACGCCGACGAGGTTGCACACGCGATGATTCATGGCGGAAAAGTGTCAATTCCGTTAGCGCTGGCAAAACCGTTAACCGTCAAATGATTGAATGGTGCACATTTTAGAACTTTTCCTGAGTTTGGGCGTCATACCGCTCTTGAACTTGTCAATGTATGGCCGTA
>JBBQBR010000479.1:0-2781 GCA_038317875.1 Lysobacterales bacterium | reverse complement strand
ATGGTTTCCCAATGAAAATTACCGCGACTGCACTCGTTTTTAACCAAGAAAATATCGACACCGATCAAATCATTCCCGCGCGCTTTCTAACCACGACCACGCGCGCGGGCTTAGGCAAGTTTGCCTTTTACGATTGGCGTTATGACGCGGATGGCAAAGCGAAAGTCGACTTTGCGCTCAACATCTCAACCATAGCCCGGGTTTTGGTTGCCGGCAAAAACTTTGGCTGCGGCAGCTCGCGTGAACATGCGCCTTGGGCTTTGCTGGATGCCGGTATACGCGCCGTGGTCGCGACTGAAATTGCCGATATTTTTCGCAATAATTCGCTTAAAAATGGCCTTGTGCCATGTGTGATTGCGCCGGATTTGCATCAGCAGCTGCTTGCCGAGCTTGCTATGGATGCGAACGCGCAAATTAGCGTTGACGTCGCAAGCGCTGAAGTTATTTTTCCCAGTGGCAAGCGTGCGGCATTTGAAATTGCGCCTTTTGCAAAGCACTGCTTGCTCAACGGCGTCGACGAGCTGGGCTATTTGTTGGCGCAATCGGAAGCCATTAACCGTTTTGAAGCGACGCGTTTCGAAGGGGCGCGCACATGAAGGCGCAAATTGCGGTTTTGCCGGGGGATGGCATTGGCCCGGAAGTATGCGCCGAGGGCGTTAAAGCGCTGAAAGCGATTGCGCAACGCTTTGGTCATGAGTTTGAGTTTCGCATCGCACCGATTGGCGGCGCTGCGATTGATGCGACCGGTACGGCCTTGCCCGATGCAACGTTGCAGCTGTGCGAAAGCAGTGATGCGATATTGCTGGGGGCCGTGGGCGGGCCGAAATGGTCCGATCCCAAAGCGTCGGTGCGCCCTGAACAAGGTTTGCTGCGGCTGCGTCAAGCATTAGGGCTGTTTGCGAATTTACGTCCGGTCAAGCCGCATCCCAGTGCGATTCAATTTGCGCCGATTAAGCCAGAAATTCTAGCGGGTGTGGATTTGATTGTGGTGCGCGAGCTTACCGGCGGCGTTTATTTTGGCGAGCGCACCCGCACTGAAACCAGCGCCACCGACCTATGTCGCTACGAAGTCTTTGAAATTGAACGCATAGTGCGCGCTGCTGCGCACTTGGCGATGGCGCGGCGTAAAAAGTTGACCCAAATCGATAAAGCCAACGTGCTGGAAACTTCGCGACTTTGGCGCGAAGTCACTACGCGCGTGATTGCGCAGGAGTTCCCTGAAATTACGTTGGAACATCAACTGGTGGATTCGGCGGCGATGCTGCTGATTAGCCGCCCGAGCAGCTTTGATGTGATCGTGACCGAAAATATGTTCGGCGATATTTTGACCGATGAAGCCTCGATGCTGGCAGGTTCGCTCGGCTTGTTGCCTTCGGCTAGTTTAGGCAATGGCAAACGCGGCTTGTTCGAGCCGATTCACGGTTCTGCGCCGGATATTGCTGGGCGCGGCATTGCTAACCCGATTGCCACGATTGCCAGCTGCGCGATGCTGTTGCGGCATTCTTTGGATTTGCAATCGGAAGCCGCGCACTTGGAAGCCGCGATCAGCCACGTTTTAGTGCATGGCCCGCGTACAGGCGATTTGGCGGGTACTGGTAGCACCAGTGATGTCGGTGCAGCGGTCGTGGCCGCAGTTTTGGCTTAAAGACGATGAGTGCCAATCAATTCGCCCGATTTGCCCCGGCACACATACAAAAATTGGTCGCGTACGATCCGGGTTACGAACCCAGCGTGATCGCGCAGCGCCTGGGTTTGGGCTCAGGTTTGGGCGCGGTGATCGAGCTGGGCTCGAACGAAAACAGCATTGGCCCGTGTCCAGCGGTAAAGGCCTTGTTGGCAAACCCGCAACTGCTCGGCTTTCGTTATCCGGACGCGGGTGGCAATGTGCTCAAAAACGCGCTTGCTGCACACTATGGCTTAAGTCCGGCACATTTCACTTTGGGCAATGGCACGCACGAGCTGCTGACGCTGATTGCGGAAACCTTTTGTAGCCCGGGTGACGAAGTGGTGCATGCCCAGTATGGCTTCGCTGTGTATCGCTTAGCCGCTTTGGGTGCGGGTGCAACGCCGATTGCGGCGACTAGCGATGCGCAATTGAGCGTAACGCCCGAGTCAATGCTAGCTGCGATTACCCCGCGCACTAAGTTGGTGTATCTGGCAAACCCGAACAACCCGACGGCAACCATGTGGACGTTTGCGACATTGCGTCGATTTTTAGAAGCGTTGCCTACACATGTTTTGTTTGTGTTGGACGAAGCTTACATTGAATATGTGTGGGATCCAGAAGTTGGTAATAGCCTGAGTTTATTGGCCGAGTTCCCACAGCTGGTGATTGCGCGCACCTTTAGCAAAGCCTATGCACTGGCAAGTTTGCGGGTCGGCTACACCACTTCGCACCCAGAGTTTGCGCAAATGCTGGAGCGCACCCGGCTTAGTTTTAATGTCAATGTATTGGCGCTAAAAGCGGCAGCGTTGGCGATAGCCGATCAAGCGCATATTGCGTTTGTGCGCGACACGATTGCGCATGAGCGGGAAATCTTGGTCGCCGGGCTGCAGGATTTAGGCCTGCGTGTATTACCATCGGAATGCAATTTCGTGCTGGTGCACTTTGCGAAAGATGCAACTGCGGTCGAGCAGGCATTGGTGCAGCAGGGCGTGATCGTGCGGCCCATGCGCGGCTATGGCTTGAGTGAATATTTGCGGATCACCGTGGGCAACGCCGATGAAAATCAGCGCGTGTTAGCGGCGCTTGCCATTGCAGTTGATGCTTGAATTTTTCGA
>JBBQBR010000478.1:0-2789 GCA_038317875.1 Lysobacterales bacterium | reverse complement strand
AAGCAAATCAATAAGTTTCTGGAGCTTTTTCATACTTCGCTTGAAAAAAGCGGCTTGGCCGACAAGCCAGATTTGCGCGTGCTCGATTTCGGCGCTGGCAAAGGCTACTTAAGCTTCGCACTTGATCACTATTTAAGCGCGCGACAGTTAGGAAATGCGCATCAAGTGCTGGCGGTAGAGCTGCGCGCGGAATTGGTCGATGCAGGTAATGCTATTCGCGCCAGTATAGCTGAGCACTCGTCTGCGGTAGCAACACTACAATTTATCGCAGGCGACGTGCGCACGCACGCCGCCAAACAAGTTGACGTAATGGTTGCCCTGCACGCCTGCGATACCGCCACCGACCATGCGATTCACTTTGGTATACGCAACCAAGCTAGCGTCATTTTGTGCTCGCCCTGCTGCCACAAACAGCTGCGCCCGCAAATAAAATTGCCAAATGTGCTGGCACCTCTGCTGCAACACGGCATCCATTTAGGGCAGGAAGCGGAAATGCTGACCGACGGTTTGCGGGCCTTATTCCTGGAAGCAGCCGGCTATCAAACCCAGGTGTTCGAGTTCATCGCGACCGAGCACACCGCAAAAAATAAAATGATTTTAGCTATGCGCCGCAAAGCGCCAATGTCTGACGCGCACAAAGCCGAACTTACCGCGCAAATCGCCGGCCTTAAGTCGTTTTATGGCATTCGCGAACATTGCTTGGAGGAATTGCTGGCGAAATCGGACTAAGTGGCTTCAGGCCGGAATCCCGGTCAGGACTCAATAAAAAAAAAGCCCCTTTCGGAGCTTTCAAATTTGCTTACTACAAATAAAGTGGCGTCCCCACGGGGATTCGAACCCCGGTCGTCTCCGTGAAAGGGAGATGTCCGAGGCCTCTAGACGATGGGGACGCAAAAAAAACCATCTGTGTTCATACCAAAAAACGCGAGACCATCACGCAATTTGGTGGAGCTAAACGGGATCGAACCGATGACCTCTACAATGCCATTGTAGCGCTCTCCCAGCTGAGCTATAGCCCCGAACTGAGTTGGAAAAGATAGCGTCAGAATGCGGGCGCGTCAACAATAATAATCACTCTTCCCGGTTCTCTAAATGGGTTTTGTTCAGCTAACTATTCTGGACTACCGAACGACGCGCTCGGGCGCTAGGATCGGGCTTGCTGGTGCGGCGGGCAGCGCATCCACTGATGCAAAACTGCTCGGGCTATGCCCTGAATCCAACAAGTAGCGCAGCCACTTATTAAAAAAAGCGGTCATCTGCACGCGCTTTTCGTTTACTTCGTGCAGCGGCGCGTCCAATGAGTAGAGCCTTTTCAGCTCAGCTCCGACAAAGCAATGCGTAATTTCCGCCTGTTTGGTGTCGTGATAAACCCGCACATAGGCGTTCGGGTCGAGTACCAAGCCGTGATTGTGACCCGGCGCATTAAAGCTGTGGGTAATTCTTAGAATACTGGTGTAAGGCTGCTGCTCGATGATTTCGAGCCAAAGCGGCGGCTTCGACGGCACGTGTGATAAATATGCGCCCGAGTAATTGCGCGCTGAACCCAGCAGTTTCGTCAACAGAACGAAATTTTCCTCGTACAAATTAAGTAAATAGCTGAGCGGCCCTAAGCCAGGAGCGATTTTGACGAGCGCACGCGCGTTTTGGCGCTTTAGCCTTACGTCAAACAGCGCACGATTGGTATTGGGTTCTAGATAAGTTTCGGTCATCGGACAAGAATAGCGCGTCTGGCCCTGGCGCTGCTATTGTTGCGACCTATGCACATACTTAACTGGCACCGCCGCAACTTAATCAAGTTTCAAAGTTTCCCGCGCTTTTTGTCGACGCGCTTTTGGGACGACCAGTGTTTTGAAGCGGCTGGCGCCTTGGCCTACACCACGATGCTAGCGATCGTGCCGTTGGGCGCGGTCAGCCTTTCTATTATTTCGGCGTTCCCACAATTTCAGACCGTCAAAGAGCAGCTGCTCGAGTTCATTTTCACGCAGTTTGTGCCCAGTGCCGGCAGCTCGATCAAGCAATATATTGAGCCACTATTTGATAACGCTTCATCATTAACGATACCTGGCGTCATCGCTTTGATGATTTCTGCGGTGTTGATGATGAACTCGATAGAAGCCACCTTCAACCGCATCTGGCGCTGCCCGACAGCACGCCCACCGATGGCCCGCTTTCTAGTATTTTGGTCGGCATTGACACTCGGGCCGCTCCTGCTTGCGGCGTCGCTTGTGATGACCGGCTATGCGCGCACTATCCCGATGCTGCAAAAGGCCGCAACCCAGGCGGATGAATTGGGCGCTAGTGCGCTTGTATTGGGCTTAGTGCCGGTACTGATTGAGTTTATCGCCTTCACTTTAAGCTATGTGATCGTGCCGCACAGTGAAGTGCGCTGGCGCCATGCAGCAGCGGGTGGTTTGGTAGCAACCATTTTATTCGAAGTCGCCAAACGCGGTTTTGTTTGGTACGTCGCGGCATTTCCCGCTACACGGCAAATTTATGACGCGTTGAGCCTATTGCCCATTTTTATCTTATGGCTTTACGTGCTGTGGTTGATCGCGCTACTAGGCGCCAGTTTTGCCGCAAGCCTTGCAGCGTATCGCTTTGAGAAAGATCAGCCGCCGGTGCCGCCAGACGAATGGTTGCCCTTGGCTTTGCGCGTGCTGGGCCACCTTAAGCAAGCCCAATTGCGCGGTGATGGCATGGACAGCTCGGATTTAAAAGAGCGTATCGCCAATCTAACAGATGACTTATTACAAAGGTTCTTAACCGATTTTGACGCGCTTAAACTAGTG
>JBBQBR010000477.1:0-2793 GCA_038317875.1 Lysobacterales bacterium | reverse complement strand
AGTTAGCGGCATCGCGCAACGGGAAATCTGCGAACCGCCCAGCTAAATCCAAACAATCTTTGGGCCATTCGTGCGCCGCATATTTGCGGATGATCTCTGCCACCCAGCGGCTTTTGGAAATGCCATTTGCCACCGCCGCCTGCTCCACTAGAGTCTGCGTAACATCATCCAGATACAAGGTAATTTGCGACATAGCGACTACTCCACCATAAAACGTATATGTGCATTTATAAGTTAAAATGGCGTGTTTTAGGAAGCAGCGAGACGATCAACCCGTATTCTGCAAACCCTGCGCAATGCCATTGACCGTGCTTAACAAGCCGCGAAACAGCTCGTCTTCTGGGCGGCCAGCGGCGCGCCAGCGTTTCAGCAAATCCACCTGCATTAAGCTGAGCGGGTCGACATAAGGATTGCGTAAGCGTATCGAAAGTGCCAAGCGTCGATCGGCGCTTAAAATTTCAGTTGCGTCTTTGATCGACAATACGCATGCCAAGGTCAGCTCGAATTCTGCCTCTATTCTAGGAAAAAATTGCGCGTGTAGTGGCCCAGCAAGTTCCGAATAAACGCGTGCAATGGCTATGTCTGCTTTCGCCAAAACCATCTCAACATCGTCAATCAAGGTGTCAAAAAATGCCCAATCGCGCGCCATTTCACGCACTGCGGCTAAGCCAAATTTTGTGATCCCGGCTTGCAAACCGGCACCGACGCCGTACCACGCGCTTAAACCGCAGCGCGTCTGCGCCCAGCCAAACACCCAGGGTATGGCGCGCAAATTCTCCAATCCGCCGCTGCCGCGCCGCGCCGGGCGCGAGCCGATACGCATGCGTTCAATGACATCAATCGGCGTCGCTAGGCGAAAATAATCGACGAAATTAGACCGCGCAATGGCAACTTGCTCGGCGGACCCGCCCGTCTCCCCTGAAACCAGCGCGCGGTAGCTGGCGCAACTGGCGTCGCTCATGAATGCGATCATCTCGCGCCACTTGCTTTCGCGCGGCTCGGGCGGACGCGGGCGCAGCGTCGCATGCATGACGGCCGCAGTCGCTTGTTCTAAATTACGCACCGCCAGCGCGCGCATACCGTATTTTCGGTGAATTACTTCGCCTTGTTCGGTTAGGCGCAAGCGGCCCTGCACCGAACCCCTTGGTGCTGCGTTGACTGCCCGCTCGGTTTTACCACCGCCACGGCTAATTGAACCGCCGCGTCCGTGAAAAAACGTCAGCGCAATGCCGGCGTTTTGTGCCAACTCCATTAATTCGACCTGGGCACGCTGCAGCGCCCAGCGCGAGGCCATCAAACCACCATCTTTACTGCTATCGGAATAACCCAGCATCACCATTTGTTGATCACCGCGCCCGGCCAAATGGCTACGGTAGTAAGCGTCATCAAAAAGCGCCCGCAGCACATCGACCGCGTTGCGCAAATCGTCAACAGTTTCGAACAGCGGCACCACATCGATCGCGCGCGCGCTGCCACGTGCGCCACATTCGGCTAACGCCAACACGCTCAGCACATCGCTGACGTCACGCGCCATACTAATAATGTAGGGGCCAAGCGCGGCTGCACCAAATCGCGCACGTTGCTGGCTCAGGCACTTAAAAACGGCAACGACGCCATGCGCGGGCTCCCCGACGGGCCGACGTAAACTGCGTTTACCGGCCAGCACCGCAGTTAATACCGAGGTGCGTTGCGCACTGCCGCGCGTTGGCCATTCGGGATCGGTCATCAGCTCCGCTAAGGCGCGGTCATGCACGCGCGAATCTTGCCGTTGATCTAGCCTTGCAAAGTGAAAGCCAAAGCACGCAAGACGCCGCTGCAATTGCGCCAGCGGGTGTAGCCCCGCGTGCACACCGCGGTGCCGACGCAAGCTGGCTTCTACTAAACCTAGATCTTGCGCGAACTCCTCGGCGTTCAAATAGCCCGGCAGACGCGCCTTTTGTGAGTTATGCAGGCGCGCTGCAATCAAAATCAGCAGTTGCCGATACGGCATGTCGCCATAGCGCGTATTCAAGTTTACCGCCGCACGCGGCAGCAAGACCCGATAGTGCGCAACCCGCGCAATCAGCGCAGGGTCAAATTCAACACGCTCGCTCGATTGACTTAAAACACGCGCTAACGTCAGCACTTCTGCACGATAGCGCTCCAAAATCATCTCGCGCAGATGCGCCAAACTGGCCTCAATCGTTGCCGCACCGACGTTCGGGTTGCCGTCCATATCCCCACCGACCCAAAGCGCAAACTTAAGGTGCGTCGCCAATGGCAACAGCGCTGCACTTTCAGCGCCGTAAACTGCGCTCAGCGCATACTCAAACTCGGCAAAATAGCTCGGCACCACGCGATACAGCACGTCGGTCAAATAAAAGCTGACGTGATTGAGTTCATCGGCAACCGTGGGGCGGACGGCGGAATGCTCTGAGGTTTGCCAAGCCGTGGTTAGATTCAGCCGCACGCGCTCAGTCAATGACATAGCCTCGCGCGGCGTCAAACGTTTCTCTACCGCAACCATGAGTGCCTGCACGACGGCGTGCTCTTTCTCTAAGATCGCACGCCGCGTCGCTTCGGTTGGGTGTGCGGTAAAAACCGGCTCAATGGCAAGCTGGCCAAGCAGTTCAGTTAATTCGTCGAGACCGACGCCAGACTGCTTCAAGGCAAGCAAGGTGGCGTGCAAACCGCCCGGCTGAGGCGCTGCACCCGCACGCTGGTAGTCTAGGCGTCGGCGCACTCGGTGCAGGCGTTCGGCAACATTGACACTTTGAAAATACGCGCCAAAAGCACGTACCAGCGGCTCGATTT
>JBBQBR010000476.1:0-2801 GCA_038317875.1 Lysobacterales bacterium | reverse complement strand
CCGGTGGAAAAATCGCGCCCGATAAAGCCGTGGCTATTGGCGTAGATGCCATAGCTCGAGGATGAATTCACACTCGCGCCATCGCTGTTACAAATGCGCTTGTCCAACGCTAAACCGGCGGCTTCACAGCTGAGCGCGATTTCTATCGCGCGATCCGCGCTTAGTGGCGCGCCGTTCTCAAACCACGGGTGCCACGCGTCTAGCTCGTGTAGGGTTTTTGCCATCAGCTCCGCTTCACCCAAGCCGGAGCAGTCGTCCACTTCGGTAAAGCGCGCGATAGCAATTGCTTGTTCCAAGGTCGCTGTGATCGAGGATTCGGCTAAATCAGCAGTGCTCGCCGAGCCTTTACGGCCACCGACATACACAGTTAGCGATAAGCCGCGGTCGCGCGTGTGTTCTAAGGTTTCGACTTCAGACATGCGGACATTGACGTTTAAGCCGGTGCTAACGTTGACGTCCACTTCCGCTTGCGTGGCACCCAGGGTTTTTGCACGCGCTAGCACGTGTTGCGCGATATCCGATAAGCGATCAAGTTCGGCGTGTGGCGGTGGCGTGGTATGTTGCGAAGCCGTCATTGCGTAGGTCTTTGAAAAAACTAGCCGCCAAGTATGCGCCGATTTGTAGAACGCGCACAATTGCAACGCCATTAATGCGCGTTCGCATCATAATCACCCTTTAAAAGAAACGACGCCACCATGCAAGCTGATCGCACCGATGAAACCTACGTTAGCAAAAGCGAACATAAGCGCGAAGCGCAAGAAATCCATCGGCTAGCGGAGGCGTTAGTTGATTTAAAGGCCAGTGACTACGCCAAAGCGCCGCTTGATGAAGACATGCGCGCGCATGTCGATTTGGCCCGGCGTATTGATGCGCAAATTGCCCGAAAGCGCCAAATTTTGTTTGTTGCCAAGCAGTTACGCAAACGCAGCGATGATTTGGGGCCGCTATTTTTGGCCATTGATAAGCCAAAATCTGAGCAAAAGAAAGAAACCGCGCGCATGCACCGGTTAGAACGCTGGCGTGACCGGATGTTGGAAGAAGGCGATGAATGCCTAAGCGAATATTTGACCGAAAACCCGCATGCGGATCGTCAAGCGCTACGCAGCTTAGTTCGCAGCGCGACTGCGGCAAAAGCGCGCAGTGATGAAGCCGCGGCAAATGATCGGCCCATTCCACGTAACGATGGCAGCTATTCCGCGCTCTACAAAATGCTGGGCGAAATTGAGCGGGGTAGCGTGCAGACGGGCGACGATTAGCAGTGCGCACGTCATCCCCGAATGCTCTTATCGGGGATCCAGGCGTTACCAGCTGGATTCCCACCAAAAGCATGCGGGAATGACGAATTTGAGGGTGCAGCCCGAGTTTTGAATTTGCGAAGGCGAAAACTTTTAACCGGATTTAACGTTCAACTAACACGCGCCGTGCCCGCAATTTGCCAGAATCGGGCCATGCGAAATCTAATACCCATAATTTTGGGCTGCTTGTTAATACCGGTAGCCGCGTCAGCAACGCCCGCTTTTACCAGCGAAATCCAAGGGTTTGTACCCGATTACCAGCACGACTATTCAGCCAAGCTTTTGAATCAAGGCACTTTTGCAGAGCCATTTGCGCGTAATCAAGATTTGCTGGCGAGTGCGGCGCAGCCCCAATTGCTTGATACTTTGCTCAGTCGTGCGCGCAGTCAGCTTAACTCGATGTATCACTTTGGCGGCACAACCCCCGAACAAGGTTTCGATTGCTCCGGCTTTGTCGGCTGGATTTATCACGGCGTGCTGCGCACCGAGCTTCCGCGCGTTGCCGACGCGATCTTTAAAATCGATGCGCCGCGCATATCAGCAACCCAATTGGCGCCCGGCGATCTAATGTTTTATCGCATCACCGGCAGTCGCGTGTCGCACGTTACGATGTATGTTGGCGACCGCCACTTTATCCACGCCACACGCGCCGGGCAGCCACTACGCATCGAAAGTATGGACATGCCCTATTGGCGCCAACGGTTTGCCGGTGCGAAACGGATATTGGGCACGCCTTTGCTTAAGGCGCAGTATCAAGCCCAGTATCAGGTAAATAATTAAGGTAGGTTGCAGATAGCTTGCAGGCCTTAAGTTTTGCGTAAACGGTACGCGCGTCGATATTTAGTCTAGAAACTTGGCGCACACTTCGCGCTTGTAGATGAAAAATGCGGCCCAAATGCGAATTTTTAATGCAGCGATCGCTCTGTTAACGGTATTCCTGACCGTGCCTGCGCACGCTCAAGACGTCGCGATCTACACCGATGGCCTGAAAAATGGCTTCCAAAATTTCTCCTTTGGCGGTGATAGCGACTTTAACAACCCAGCACCTTTTCATGATGGCGCGCCTTCCATCGCCTTTACCGGCAACAACAATTTCGGTGGAAATGCGGTTTCCTTTGCGCATCCGAGCGGCACGTTTGCATCTTCCAGCTATTTCGCTCTGCGTTTTTTCGTGCAAGGCGGTGCCGTCGGCGGGCAAAAGCTCAAGCTTTTGCTGCAAACGAATAGCGCGGCTGCCTCCACATCGGTGTTAACGGGTGAAGTTGCACTTGATCCCTACATTGCTGGCGGCAGCATTGCTGCGAATGCCTGGACTCAAGTCCAGGTGCCATTTAGCGCTTTGGCGTTCACCAATGACGGTAGTTTTGACCGTATTGATATTCGCACCGCTGCCGTTGGCGGCGTGCAGCCGGTGCTGTATTTAGATGACGTCAAAATGGTTCAAGTTGCCACAAATGATCCGGTATTTAAAAATGGCTTTGAGGCAAGTACCGTGGTTGCCGGGCC
>JBBQBR010000475.1:0-2803 GCA_038317875.1 Lysobacterales bacterium | reverse complement strand
TATCCTGTTCGCCAGCGGCGATCCCTGAAAATTTTAGACTACTTCCGAGCGGACAAAGCGCATGCTCGCCCATTGCACTCAGCAAGCCAGAAAGCTCGGCTGGATGATGGCTACGGCTAACGGCAACGCGCACGGGTGATGCTGCCTTGCAGGTATGCAATGCTTGCGGCACAGCGTTATTTGTTTGCGTCCAAGCACTACGCCAAGCACCGGCACCGCGCGTAGCAAAACAGACATCGCCGCGCGCTGGCGCAAGTACGATGCCAAGCACTGGCGCGCCGTTTTCAATCAACGCAATATTGATCGCGAATTCACCGTTGCGCGCCACAAATTCGCGCGTGCCATCCAGCGGATCGATTAGCCAATAGCGCTTCCAGCGCGTGCGGTCGATAAAAATACGTGCGCCTGATTCCTCACTCAACACTGGGAATCGGGGCTCCAGCGATTTCAAGCCAGCATCTAACAAATGGTGCGAGGCCATATCTGCTTGTGTTAGCGGCGACAAATCGGCCTTTTTTGTGACCTCAAAAGGCCGCGAATAAACCGCCATAATGGCTTGCGCAGCCTGATCTGCCAGTGCGCGCGCACCCGTCAACAGCGAAGCTAAATCAGAGTTAGATAGTTGATGCTCGCTCACGACTTTATGGCCTGCGCAACAGTCGCCTCAGCTGCAAGCCATGCGCGCGCCAACAACAAAGCTCCCAGCGCTCGCCCTTCGCTAAATTCGGGGTGTAATGCCAAGGCTTCAATCTCCGCTAATTTCCATGGAATGACATCAATCGGTTCAGGCTCGTCACCTTCGAGCTAGCTCGCAGTCAAACCACGTGCGAGCACAACATGAATTTCGTGCGCCATATAGGTCGGTGCCAAAGACAGCGTGCGCAAATAATCCAAACGGCTAGCGGAAAAACCCGCTTCTTCCTGCAGTTCTCGGTTCGCCGCGACTAAAATATCTTCGCCTTCGTCAATGCGCCCTCGCGGCAACCCCAACTCGTAACGATGGAAGCCACAGCCATATTCGCGCGTGATTAACACGGTATCGCAATCGAGCATCGCAACGATCATCACCGCATGGTTCGAGTTAGGAACCACTCGGTAAAACTGGCGCTGCGCGCCGTTACTAAAGGTTAGGCTCAGCTTTTCCATTGGCGATTCACGCACGAAGCATTCGCGCGCGTCGATTAGCGGTAGCCTTTTTACCGGCAATTGCGCAGGTATAAACGAAATTTGTTTGTCATCTCTCATAAGCTGAGCATTCTGAGCGCAAGCGCGTGCATCGCAGGTGTACCAGCGAGTACCGATGTTGTGTCAAGCGCTATCGCGGCACCGTTCAAATCGGTAATCACACCCCCCGCTTCGCGCACAATAACGCTCAAGGCGGCAATATCCAGAACATTTACATCACTTTCAATCACCAAATCTAAACTGCCTTGCGCTAAAAGATGATAGTGATAAAAGTCGCCATAGCCACGCGTGCGATTCGCTCCCTGCAGCAATTGCGCAAGTACCGCCCAGCGCGGGCCGCGCGATAGCGTCTTAATATTCCCAGTAGAAACAATGGCTTGCGATAATTGGTCAGTGTCGGCAACTTTGAGCGCCACGCTATTAAGTTCAGCGCCAGCGCCGTGGACAGCACTCGCTATTTCACCAAATTCAGAGGCGGAACTAACCCCTAAAACCAATTCACCACGATGCATCAAGGCGATTTGAGTTGAAAATATCGGATAGTTTCTGACAAAGCTTTTGGTACCATCAATAGGGTCGATCAGCCAAAGGAAGTCCGCATCTGGACGTTCAATCGCGCTTTCTTCGCCGTAATAGCCGTGTTCGGGAAAGTAGCCCTTCAAAACACGCTTAATCTCGAGCTCAGATTCGACGTCCGCTTGTGTGACTGGGGTCTGATCTACCTTAATCGTTACCGCTGCGCGATTGCGATAGTAGTGTTTGATAACGATGGCGGCTGCACTGGCCGCCTCTTTAGCGGCGCGCAGGGCTAAATTTAAATCTAGAGCTGGTTCTTTCATCAATGTCTCAACTTGGTTTTCGCTCACTTAGGCGCTACCAAAGTGCCGCTAATTTTAAGTAGCCGTGCACCAGCAAAACCCTCATCCGAACTACCCGGGATAGGCTCACCGATTAAGCTCAGCGCTCGCTCCATGTTTGGATTGCTCACTTTTTGGCGCAACGTGATTTCAGCATTGTAGCTGTCGCCTTGCAAAGCAAACCCACCGGAAATATCAAGTGCTGCGCTACCAATGGCGCTTATTGAGCCCTTAATTGCGCCGCTCAAATCATTTTTTATACTGATATCGAAACTGCCAAAATCGGCCTGAGCCAAACCGGTCACGCCGCCATTCAGCCACTGCAGATTTCCCTCGGCGCGTATGGGAAAACCACGCTCATCTAGGCGTAGCTCGGAAAAATTTACGGCAAGTTTGCCGGTCGGTATCACCGCAGGGATGCCCAAAGCTGGGGCTAACCAGCCAGCATCAGCAGACGCCGTCAAAGCCGAAAGCACCCAGTTTGAGCCAAATTGCTGCGCAAAACCGTCAAGTTGGACCGTGGAACCGTCGAGCCTGATCTGGATCTTTGGCGCGAATCGCAGCGCAGTATTGCGCGGAATTTGCCATGCTAGTTTGCCCAGGAACTGGTTTGCGACGATTACCCTGTCGGCATTGCCATCCCACAACGTGCCATGCAAACCCACAAGTTCTACATAGGGCATTTTGTGCCGCACCAATTGCCAAGCGATACGCGCAGGCAGTGTGTACAGGGCAAAAAGCGTTACTAGCAAGGCAATTGA
>JBBQBR010000474.1:0-2825 GCA_038317875.1 Lysobacterales bacterium | reverse complement strand
GGTGTTGCGCCCGAGGTGCTAATAATCGCGACGTCTGCTTGATCCGAATTCAGGCTGCGCAGCACTTCGCCTTCGTCTTGCGATTGCAAATGCACGCTAACGCCGGGGTATTTATTTTTCAGCAGCGTAATCGGGTGCGGCAATACATAACGTGCTTGCGTCGGTGTGGTGACAATCGTGAGCTTGCCGTGCTGTTCGGTGCGCTCATTCGCGGCATAGGCGCGAATATTGCGAGCTTCCAACACCATCCGGCGCGCATGGATCAAAACTTGCGCACCGCCGGGTGTGATGCTTTCTAAGCTTCGGCCTTTACGCGTAAACAGCAAAAAGCCCAGCGATTCTTCCAACAGCTTGAGCTGCTTTGACAGCCCAGGTTGGGTCGCATGCACACGCTCTGCGGCCAAAGTAATGTTGAGCCCGGAATCGCTAATTGCAATCAAGTATCTGAGTTGAGTGAGTGTCATGTCGTGCTTAACATATTTTACCGTGTAGACGTCTAAACGTCCGCTATCATAACCATTCGTTATCTGCTTTATGCAATTACTTATTTTTGTTTACGCGTAAGCGTTCATAAGCTAGCACCTTGCATCCGAGCAAATCTTCCACATGAGTGAAGCAGCACCGCCGTTATTTCCCGTATTTTTAGACCTACGCGGAAAAATCGTGTTTGTGGTGGGCGGCGGCGCAGTCGCTAAACGTAAAGTTGCGAGCCTGATCGAGGCCGGAGCCGAGGTTTGGGTCGGTGCACCAGAACTTGATGAGTCTTTGCGGGAGCTGGCATTGTCGGGCCACATTCGCTATCTCGAAGGCAGTTTCGAGCCCGCTTGGCTTGATAGCTCGGCGATTTGGCTGGTTATTGCCGCCACGGATCTGCGTGATGTCAATGAGCAAGTCGCGCACGCAGCGACAGTGCGTAGAATTTGGGTCAATGTCGTCGACGATATCCAGCTGACGGCTTTTCACATGCCTGCACGCGTGGAGCGCGGGCCATTGCAAATCGCAATTTCCAGCGGCGGCGCAGCGCCGATGTTGGCGCGGCATGTGCGGGAAACCTTAGAAACGCAGTTTGATGACGCTTATGGCGCTTTGGCGCAGCTGTTTCAGGCTTTGCGTAGTCAAATACGCGAGGCGTTGCCGGATTTAACGCGACGGCGCGCATTTTTTGATGCGTGCTTACAGGGTGAGGCGCTGCATTTACTGCGTAGCGGCGATGCGCCCGCAGCGCGCGCAGCTATTTTGGCGCTTGTTAGTGCGCAGCAAACGCTGGCACCAATCGGGCGTGTGGCACTGGTGGGCGCTGGCCCCGGCGATGCCGGTTTGCTGACACTGCGCGCACTGCGCCTGTTGAATCTAGCCGATGTTATATTGAGCGATCAGCTGGTCAGCAAGGAAGTTTTGGCTTTGGCTAGGCGCGATGCCGATGTGATTTTCGTTGGCAAGAAAGGCGGCGCGCACTGCACGCCGCAGGAGGAAATTCATCAGCAAATGCTGGCGCACGCGCGCGCTGGCAAGCTGGTGGTGCGGCTAAAAGGTGGGGACCCATTTGTGTTTGGCCGTGGTGGTGAGGAGCTGCAATTTCTGAAAGCCCACGGCGTCGCGTTTGAAGTCGTGCCCGGCATTACCGCCGCCATCGCCTGCGCGGCCTACAGCGGCATTCCACTAACGCATCGCGACTACGCGCAGTCGGTACGCTTCGTGACCGCGCACTGCAAACTATCGCTCGACACCCTTGATTGGCACGCGCTGGCACAGGAGCGCCAAACCTTGGCCGTTTATATGGGCGTTAGCAGCATTGCGATTTTCCAAGCGCAGCTGCTCGCGCATGGGCGCGATGCCAGCACGCCATTTGCGATTGTGGAAAATGGCTCTAGAAAAAATCAGCGCGTCATCACTGGGCATTTGGGCAATTTGGCCGAAGTTTGCGCACGCGCTCAGGTGCAATCGCCTAGCTTATTGCTGCTGGGCGAGGTAACGCAGTTGGCGCACGAATTGAGCTGGTTTGGGCTGGCTGAGCAATTGCTGTAACAGACATCTCAACTTGAGAAAAGCACGAGAAAACCCGTTCGTGTTGAGATTTTATGACGCTTAATCAATAGCTGCGTTCGCCTTTAGCCCGTCGAAGGGCAGAGCCGCACAATTTCTAACTAAGCCACGCGCCACTACGCGGCTCTGACCTCGCTAAGCAAATCAGGGTGGCGCTCAAGAACCTTGAGCAACTTTATCAAAGCCAGCGGCGGCTTGGTCTTGCCATTTTCATAGCGCGAGAAGGCGTTTACACCGCCACCAAAAATTTCAGCAGCTTGGCGCTGGTCTAGGTCGAGCTTCTTGCGTATCTTGGCAATGTAATCGGGATCAACGTAGGCAGCATTCACCTGACGCTGAAACATTCCGACCCATTCGCTATAACGGTCGCCGTACTCGCGGTTTAGAACCACCTCACCGCACGCGGGGCAGAACTCGCCAGTAACCGCTGGAATGATCGTGGTTTCGCCCTTATATATGTAGTTCATGTCACGCGTGTCGTGAATCAATTCAGCCGCGCCGCAGCAGGGACATTTCATTTTCATAGCTCCTTGAACGAAACAATTAGAACATCGTCAATAACAGTGAGCTTCAGGTACACATCACTTTCATCGGCAATCTTTGCGTAATACACATCTTGCCAAATCCGGTGATCGCCATGCGTGGTCATGCTCTTGTAAAAATTGGTGCCTGTGAGCGACAAAATAACCGCACACATTCCATCTAAGTCATTGATGCCAAGCTCTTGCGCACCGTTGAAGGCGCTCGCCGTGGCACTAACTTTGCCTGCTTCGACCAACGTT
>JBBQBR010000473.1:0-2829 GCA_038317875.1 Lysobacterales bacterium | reverse complement strand
GCCCCACTCATGGGTTTGCGGGTCACGCGCGCTGGCGGGTAGCGCATCTAACCAAGCTCCTGCATCTGGAATATTGGCAATAATCGCCGTTCGCGCCATTGCAGAACGCACGCGAATTTGCTCGGAAGCACTTAATTTGTGGCTATTGACGAACGCCAATAGTTTGGTGTTTGCGGTAATGGGATTGACCGCAGCAATACGTTCCAAGGCACGCGTGGTGACCGAGGTGAGCGCGGTATTGTTAGCGTCCCAGGCGCGCGCTTGAGTTAGCAAAAGATTGGCATCTTGTTCGGCCAATATCGCGGCAGCGGCATAAATTTGCCGACTTGGCGCTAAATCCGCGCGCATGCTCTTGGCGCTAGTCGTCTGCCCGCTAGCAAGGAGTGCAGCAAAGCGCTTTTCTGCGTCCACCTCGTTGATTGCGGCGTTTGCCCGCAAAAATGCGAATGCCGGCGCACAAGGCGCGCTGGGTGTGTTGGCATCACGATACAAAGTCAATGCGTGGCGCTTTGCGGTGTCTGGTTTCGGCGCTAAGGTCATCCGCGCGGTCCAGGCGTTGCAGCGCTCTTCAGGGTTCGCCTCAGCTTCCCGATACAGGCTTAAATAGTTTGTCGGGCGTACGGCGTTGGCGTAAAAACTAAGCATTTTGCGCCGCAGCATCGGTGCCAAGGGAATTTCATCTTGATAGCGTGCCAGCCATGCCTTGACCTGCGCAGCGTCAGCTGCTTGTGGGCTGCGTGCCAGTCTAAAATAGTCGAGATAAGGTCTTAAAACGTGCGCGTCTAGGGTTTTTGTGGAAACCCATGCCAACCCAGATGCAGCACGTAAAGCCGCAGCCTGATATTCGCTGTCTAACGCTGCGTTTGAACTCTGCGTTGACTTTTGTGGCACTGCGATATTTAAGTTGGCCGCAACCGTGGCGCCAAGCGGTTCGATGAGCGTAAAACTCAAGCCGATAAGCAAAGCCAATGGGGAAACACGCATTTCTCATTCCTTTTTCAGGTGCAGACAACATTAGCTAGTGCATCGCAGCATACGCTGCCTAAATGCTTCAGCCTAGTAAAAGGGATTAAGAAAATTAGTGTCGACTTCGCTTTAGCTTCGCTTGTGCGCACTTGAGCACGGCTCTTTATTGTGTCCAGTTAGGCTAAGATGCGCACCAAATCGCCGCTCGGCGATGCGTAAATGCTGGCCACAAGAGGTGATGAGCTCACAATGACAGACCAATTTGTTGAACTTCGTTATGGGCTAGAGAGTTTTAAAAGTGATTGGCGACAATGCTCGTTGGGTTCTGATTTTTTGGCGCAAACGGCCTTCAGTAGCCCGCGTGCAAAGGAAATCGCTTCTACAGTGGTCAACGAATTTTTAGAATTGGCCTTTAGACTCAGTGCGTCAGCAAGTAAAAGCTGGGTGCAAACCATGGTTTTTCCTGGGCAAACGATGACGCTAGAGCTTGATATCGTGGTTCGACCAGAATGCCTTAGCGAGGTAAAAGCGCAGCTGACGAAGTTTCGTCTTGACCCCGCCGCGTATTACGAAAGTCAGCTTGGAGCGGATGAACCCGGCGTATTTTTCGGGATCGGTTATCTCGCGCACGATTTAGCTGCGGTTATCAGCACCCATCTCAAAGTCGATGTGCTTTTGATTCGTGGCAACGTTAATTTGCTTAACGAGAGCGACGTTTAAGATTTGATTCAGATTTGAACGCCCCGTCTTTGTTCGTTAGGTGTTTGCCCTAACGGCGCGTGCACACTTATTTTCGAGCGGTGAGCCTTGATCAATTGCCAAAAAAATTCGGTGAACCCAATTATGCAAGACAATATTGAGCAAAGAATTCAGACGCCCGACTTTACTGTCTACTTTGAAGCTTCCAAGCAAACCGTCGCGTTAATCGGTAGCCTGAGATTAAATGCCGCGCCGGAATACGCGCCTATTTCACAGCTAATGACGCACGCGCTTGAAGCTTTAGTCGCGGTAGGAAAGCCGGTACTGATTATTGATGTTCGCGAGCTAAAGTTCCTCAATAGTTCCGGAATCAATTTGCTTTATCAATTTGTACTTAAAGTTAGAAAGCAAGGCGACATTGGCCTGACGGTGCTCGGTTCTTCTAGCAATGCATGGCAAAGTAAAAGCTTGGCAAATATGACCAAATTTATGCCCGCCCTTCAGCTTGAAATTGCTTGAGCCACGATGACTAACTCACAACTCGACCCAGGTCTGCGCGAACGTGCAGTCGGTTTCCTAGATAAGTTTGGCACCGACGGAACCTTATTTGAAAATGCCGATGGCAAAGCCTGCGTTGAGTTAATTATTGAATTATTGGCGGCGATCGACGAGTTTGATTTACTTCATACCGGGGTGCTTGAGCATTCGACTGAACTGGAAAATGAGCTCGAACAAAAAAATCAAGCGGTCGAACAAATCGCGCAAAATATGCGACGGTATCTGTCAAAATCACTATATCAACGCATAGCCGGGGGCAGCCACAGCGCACAGGCAGGTGCTACAACCCGACGCAACCTGAGCATATTTTTCTCCGATATTGTTGGTTTTACCGAGCTTACTGACACCGTCGAGCCGGAAACGCTGTCTCAGGTATTGAATACCTATTTGGGTGCCATGACTGAAATTTGTGAGCGTCATGGTGGCACCGTTGATAAATTCATTGGCGATGCAATTATGATTTTTTTCGGTGATGAAGAGCACTCAGACCCATCCGTTTCGCCAAACCCGGTTAACTTCGGCATCATCCACGTAGGCGATTCCGTTTCACAGAACCTGACCATCGCCAACAACGCTTTGGCCGATGGTTTCTCGGAAAACCTCAAC
>JBBQBR010000472.1:0-2830 GCA_038317875.1 Lysobacterales bacterium | reverse complement strand
TTTTACAGTGCGGTGTTAGTTGTTGCTAGTGGGGATCATGCACTGTTTGGAAACTATGAGGCATTCCTTGTGATCGACTCAATAATGGTGCTCTCGCGAAAATAAAAACGCCCCAGAAACTCGGTTTTAATCGAATTTCTGCGGCGAAAAGACAGCACATTTTGCCAAGACAAACTTGGCGACAGTTAGCCTAATACTCAGTTCATCGTTGGTTGCTGACGGCGCTTCAACGATTCTGCATAAACCTGTTCAAAATTGATCGGCTGCAAAAACAGTGGTGGGAAACCACCTGACTGGATTAAATCACTGATGATTTGGCGCACATAAGGAAAAAGTACGTGCGGGCAATAGGTGCCAAGCACTGCGTCCAATTGCGTGGGGTCAAAACCGGCACAGCCAAATACGCCAGCCTGTTGCACTTCGCATAAGTACGCGGTTTTGTCGCCAGCTTTGCAGGTGACAGTTACAGCAAGCACGACTTCGAACAAGTTTTCGCCGACGTTGCTGACTTTTTGGGTCAAATTCATATCAATACGGGGTTGGACTTGCTCTTGAAAAATTGCCGGTGCGGTTGGCGCTTCAAAAGATACGTCTTTCAAATAGATTTTTTGTACCGCAAGTTGTGGGCCTTGATCAGCGCTAATTTCAGCGCCGTTAGTTTGTTCGTCTGCCATGAGAATACTCTTTGGTCTAGGTGGGAAGTTTTGTGTGGAAGGAACGGCTACATTGACGCACAAAGCTTTGCACTAAATGCATTTATGCGTCACAGCTGCCCAAACGGCCGGAGTATCCCAAAATACGCAGCGCCGTGCGGGACAATTATGGGCAAAACGCAAACTTTCAAGTCCGTGCATGAAATGACAAGATTACCGGCCGAATTCATTGCTATTCTTGCGCCTTTCTCAAGCGCGGCCACTCGGCTTGCCTGCCCCTTTAACCTCGACGTGCAGACATTGATGGACAAATCTCAAAGCCCAAGCCAAAATTTAGGGGATTTTTCGCGCGAAACCGTACAACGCTACTTAAGTGCAATTCAGGGTCATCCAGCGGCTGGGCTGCATCGTTTGATTATGAATGAGGTCGAAAAACCCTTACTTGTAGAAGTTCTGAAGCACTGCTGTGGCAACCTGACGCATGCCGCAGAGATTCTAGGCATGAACCGCGCAACATTGCGCAAAAAGCTGGATGAGCACGGGATTGTTTGCTGAAGTTTTACTGCAACTTGCGATAGTCCGAGATGGAATTCGAATAATGCGGCGGCAGTTAGCCACCGCACATAAAACATCGTGCAATCTCAATCAAGGATTGACTTTCGCACTTAACTCTCTGATTTCCTTGTTTAAAACGCGATCATTGTCAGAATAATCGATCGCCAGCTCAATCAAATCAACACCTGGCATTTCCAAGGATTTCTCTAGCATCTCGCGAAATTCCTTAACCGAGTTCGGGCGCCAGCCGCGTGCGCCGTAGCTTTCCGCGTACTTGACGAAATCTGGATTTCCCATGTCCATACCAAAGTTCGGGAAATTCATGTTCGCCTGTTTCCACTTAATCATGCCGTAGGCGTTATCGCGCAGCACAATTTGGGTAATGTTTAGATTTAAGCGAACCGCGGTTTCCAACTCTTGGCTGTTCATCATAAAGCCGCCGTCACCCGAAACCGCGACGACTTTGCGCATTGGAAAAACCATTTTTGCCGCCATTGCTGATGGCAAACCTGCACCCATGGTCGCGAGCGCGTTGTCGAGCAGCAGCGTGTTGGGTTGGTTGCATAGGTAGTAGCGTGCAAACCAAAGTTTGTACATGCCGTTATCTAGGCAAACGATGCCATCTTCTGGCATTGCTTCGCGTATTTCTTTCACCATCCGCACCGGATAAATCGGGAACCGCTCATCATTTGCGCCTAGGCTTAAGTGATTGAACAGCTCACTTCGCACTCGCGTGAAAAAGCTGAAATCCCAGTGCGCTTGCTTTTCTAGCCGCTGCTTCATGCGCCAAATGGTGTTGGCGATATCACCCACGACTTCAATTTGTGGGAAATACACCGTATCGACTTCGGCCGAACAGTAATTCACGTGGATGACGGTGCGCAAACCTTTGCGCATGAAAAACGGCGGCTTTTCGACGACGTCGTGGCCGACGTTGATAATGCAATCGGCGTGTTCAATCGCGCGGTGCACGAAATCACCGTCGGACAGCGCCGCATTGCCCAGCCAAAGTGGATGATGTTCGTCCACCACGCCCTTGCCCATTTGGGTGGTAAAAAATGGAATGCCAAGCGTGTCGATAAATTCGCGCAGCATTTTTGACGTGGTTTTGCGGTTCGCGCCCGCGCCAATCATCAGAATCGGGCGCTTCGCATTGGCGATCGCCTCAATGGCGTAAAGAATCGATTTTTCATCGGCAACGGGGCGGCGCACGTGGCTTGCCGGTAGCACCGTGACATCGGTTTCATCATGCGCGATGTCTTCAGGCAGCTCCAAATGCGTCGCGCCCGGGCGCTCTTCAGTGGCACGGCGAAACGCCTCGCGAACGCGCGCGGGAATATTGTCAGCACTCACGATTTGCTTGGTGTATTTGGTCAGGGGCTTCATCATGTCGACAATATCGACAATCTGGAAATGCCCTTGCTTGCTGTGTTTGACCGGCTTTTGCCCGGTAATCATCATCATCGGCATCGCGCCTAATTGCGCATAGGCAGCAGCGGTGACAAAGTTGGTCGCTCCAGGGCCCAAGGTTGCTAAGCAAACGCCTGGCTTACCGGTCAAACGGCCGTAAGTCGCCCCCATAAAGCCTGCGCCTTGTTCGTGGCGGGTCAAAATCAATTTAA
>JBBQBR010000471.1:0-2844 GCA_038317875.1 Lysobacterales bacterium | reverse complement strand
AAGCAAGCTAACCGGCCTACCGGTCGCCGTGCCTTTGCGCCCGCTATCCCATGCGGTGCCTGCAATGTCTAAATGCGCCCAGCGCTGGCCTTCAGTGAAGCGCGCCAAGAAGCAGCCGGCGGTAATTGCGCCGCCGCCTTTGCCGCCAATGTTGGCAAAATCCGCGTAGCCGGTGTCAAGCTGGGTTTGATAATCCTCCCAAAGCGGTAAGCGCCACGCACGATCATGCATTTGCTCGCCAGAACTCAACAGTTCAGCCGCCAAGTCATCGTGCTTACTCATCAGGCCTGTGGCGACGTGCCCGAGCGCAACGACGCAAGCGCCCGTCAAGGTGGCAATGTCAATCAAGACCGCAGGCTTAAATCGCTGTGTGTAAGTCAGTGCATCACACAAAATCAAGCGGCCTTCAGCGTCGGTGTTTAGCACTTCTACCATATGCCCGGCCATGGTTTTCACCACATCCGATGGCCGATATGAATTGCCACCGCACATATTTTCGACTGCAGGTGCCACGCCAATCACGTTGAGTTTGGGCTTAATTCTAGCGATCGTCTCCATCAGCCCAAGCACGCTTGCCGCACCGCACATATCAAACTTCATTTCTTCCAAGCCAGCACTTGGCTTGATGTTCACGCCACCGGTATCGAAGGTGACGCCTTTGCCAACAAATACATAAGGTTTGTCCTCGCCCGAGCCGCTGTAGCGCATGATGATCATTTTCGGCGCATTCGCACTGCCCTGCGCCACCGCAAGCAACGAGCCCATACCCAGCTCCGCCATGGCATCACGCTCAAGCACTTCAACCGTCACATTTTCTGCGGCAAAACGTGCGCCCCAGGCCTGGGCCTGCTCGGCTAAGAATGCCGGAGTGCAGATATTGGGCGGCAAATTTCCGAGTTCGCGTGCCAGTTTCACGCCTGCGGCCATCGCCAAAGCCTTCGCGAGCGCCGCTTCAAGCGTGTTAGGCGCGGTGAAGCTCAGCGCTTTGAGCTTTTCATCACCCTTATTTTTGAGCGTCGCGGTGTAACGATAGTGCGCGTAATCAGCCAAAAGCACAGCTTGAGTCAACTTCCAGTCAGCATCTTTACCCGGCACTTCGATTTCAACTAAATAAGAAACCGCATCGGCAGCTGAGGCAGTTTTGAGCGCGCGCTGAGCGTCTTTGTTAACTTTTATGTATTTCGCGGCATCAAATTTGCGTTGTTCGCCTAAACCGACGACCAAAATTCGGCTGGTTTTAAGCCCAGTCAGGTTAAACAACATTTGCGTTTGACCCAGTTTGCCACTGAGGTCACCCGACTCAATGAGTTGCTTGATCATGCCGCCGCAGGCCTCGTCAAACTCAGCGCATGCGCTGGTTAGCATCCGGTCATCATATAAACCAACCACCGCACACTGCGCAGTAAGCTCTTTTGGGCGGGTTTGATTTAAAGCATAGTTCATTTTTATGATGTCCAGGACTGCGAAAGTGCGCGACTTTAACACTCGCACCCATGTTTAAGAGTGATTGCGATGTAGACAAATTTAAAGCGCGTATAGCGTGGCGGAAATTCGCTGAAGCTGAAGGCCCATCATTTTTGTTGGCCGTGCCGCTTGATTAAAGCCTGCGCGAATGCGAGCTTCGCGACGTGTCACTTTAGAGTGTGTCCGTGCCTTTGATAGAACCCACATGAGCCCAATCCTCAACCGCTACCTGATCCGCGAAATCGCTGGCGCAATGCTGGCGACTGCGGTGTTGCTACTGGTGGTGATATTTTGTGGGCTGCTGACCGATGTGTTGAGTAAAATCACGCAAGGGCGCTTTCCGGCCGGTTTGATTTTGACGCAAATGGCGCTGCGCGTCCCGATGGCGCTCAATTTGTTACTACCGCTTGCCGGATTCATCGGCGTTATTTTGGCCTATACGCGGCTGTATCGGGATTCCGAACTTGCCGTCCTGCGCGCCAGTGGTTTCTCTGAGCTGGGTCTGTTGCGGCCGGTATTTAACTTTGCGCTGCCGCTAGCGGTGCTTATTGGCGGCGTGTCGCTCTACCTAGCGCCCACGGCACAACGAATTGCAATTGACCAAGCCGAGCTTGCCAATCGTCAAGTCGCGGTTGCAGGTCTTGAACCAGGCAGCTTTGTCCAGCTTAAAAGCAGCAACGCCGTCATTTTTGCGGGCGAGTTGATCGCGAACAAAGCGTTTCGGGATGTGCTAATCGTGCGCACAATGCCTAGCGACGCTGATGGCAACGAACAATTGCAGATCGTTCGCGCCAAAAGCGGCGTGATCGGCTCGGAAAAGAAGAACGCGCCGACGGTTCTGCGCCTTAGCGAAGGCCAGCGCACCGACATCGTATTGGGTCAGAACAACATAGAGCGTGCCGCTTTCAAACAGGCGGATTTAGCACTACCCGAAAGCATGCAGCAGGGGCGCGGCTATTTGATTGAAGACTTGCCCTCACAAACGTTGCTAAAAACGATTGCCGGGCGCGCTGAACTACAGGCGCGTATCAGCGCGCCGATCATGCTTATTCTATTGATGCTGCTGGCCCCGGCTTTAGCACGCAGCGCGCCACGGCAAGTGCGCTATGACCGCATTGTGATCGGCGTGCTGCTGTATTTGGTTTATTCCCAAACTATTGAATTGGCTAAAAAGGCGATGGAGCTGGGTAAAACCCCGGAATTTATCGGCATTTGGTGGGTACACGGCGTATTTATTTTGGGCCTGCTGGTGGTGTATCGGGCGCAATTGCTGCTTGCTTGGCGGGCACGCCGGGAAATAGCGCAATTGGTGGCGAGCAAGTCCGCAGGCCAAGCTGTGGGTAGCGCCAAGTGAAGCGCGGCACTACGCTGATATTTCGC
>JBBQBR010000470.1:0-2851 GCA_038317875.1 Lysobacterales bacterium | reverse complement strand
GGCATTGGTTTGGCGGCCTCGCAAGTGGATCGCCACATTCAGCTGGTCGTGATTGATATTTCCGAAGATAAAAGCGCGCCCATGGTGTTTGTCAACCCTGCCTTAAGCGCACCGGTGGGCGAGCAGATTTATAAAGAAGGCTGCTTGTCGGTGCCTACGGTGTATGCCGAGGTCAAGCGTGCGGATCAAATTACCGTTTCGGCGCTAGATCGGCACGGCAAGCCCTTTGAGTTGGTCGCGGATGGCTTATTAGCGGTTTGTATTCAGCACGAATTCGATCATTTGATCGGCAAAATTTTTGTCGATTACTTATCGCCGCTCAAGCGCAGCTTTGCCATCCGCAAACTTGAGCGCGCCAAGCGCGAGCGTATTGCTGAAAAAGCGTCGCGCGACCGCGTTGCTAAAGAGTTAGAAAAAAAGCAAGCGCAGGCATTGGGTTAGTAATGGCAAGCCGTATGCGTATTATTTTTGCTGGCACGCCAGAGTTCGCGGTGCCGTGCTTGCAGGCATTGGTTGACATAAGCCAAAGCGATGCGTCGGTCGAAATCATTGCGGTGTATTCCCAGCCGGATCGCCCTTCAGGCCGCGGCCGCAAACTAACGCCAAGTCCAGTTAAGGATTTGGCCTTGCGCGCTGGCTTGCCGGTTTTTACGCCGGAAACATTGCGTGAAAAAGCTGTGCAGGCGCAGTTTACCGCGCTACAGCCAGACTTATTTGTAGTGGTGGCGTTTGGCATGATTTTGCCAAAGAAAATTCTGGCGATACCCAAATATGGCTGCTGGAATGTGCACGCCAGTTTGTTACCACGCTGGCGCGGTGCGGCGCCGATTCAGCGTGCGATTGCGGCCGGTGATAGCGAAACAGGCGTGTGTTTAATGCAGATGGATGCCGGTTTGGATACCGGGCCGGTTTATTTGCGTCGCCGAATCGCGATAGCTGCGCTCGATACCGGTGAATCACTCACGCGAAAATTAGCGATAGAGGGCGCTACGGTTTTGCGTGCGGGCGTGGCGTATTTGTCAGCGGGTACGCTGCCAGAAGCGCAAATTCAGGCCGAGCAGGGTGCTAACTATGCGCACAAGCTAGATAAGCAAGAAGCTGCACTTGATTTCACTAAGACTGCGTTAGAACTAGAGCTACAAGTGCGCGCGTTTGTGCCCTTTCCGATTGCCCAAGCCGAAATTGCCGGTGAAACCGTGCAGATTTTAGCAGCGCAAGCTCAGCCTGCCGCGCAAACGTCTGCAGCCGCGCAAACGCCTGCGACAGCATCGCCAGAGGATCTGGGCAAAGTTGTCGCGGCTAATAAGCACGGCATTGATCTGCGCTGCAGCGAAGGCGTTTTGCGTATCACGCAACTCAAGCGCGCGGGCGGTAAGGTTATCCGCGCCGCAGACTATCTAAACGGCCGACCGGAGCTAAAGTCTTGAACAGCCGGGTGATTGCGGCACATGCGTTGAGATTGGTGTTAGAACAGGGCAAAGCCTTGGACGTTGCACTGCTCGACGCGGTGGCGGATAGCTGCATTGAAGCGCGTGACCGGGCTTATGCCCAGGCGCTCTGTTTCGCCGCGTTGCGCCATGGTTACGGCTACCAAGTTGTTATTGCTGAGCTAGTGCCCAAAGCGCCGGCGCCCGCCTTGATGGCGCTGCTAATGATTGGTTTTGCTGATGTCGCAGCGCTCGGCACGGCAGCGTTTGCCGCGGTTAATGAAACGGTCAGCGCGGCGCGCTTATTGGGTTTGCCTTATGCGGCGGGCCTAGTCAATGCGGTAATGCGGCGTTTTGCCCGCGAACACGTGCAGTTATTGTATAACGCAGCCGCTAAAAGCGCGCAAGCGCGCTCGGGACTGCCCGGCTGGCTAGAACAAACGTTGCGCGCGGCTTATCCAGCGCAGATGGATGAACTAACCGAAGCGCTTAAACATCCGGCGCCGATGTGGCTGCGCGTCAATCCCAAGGCCGGCACTGCCGCGCATTATTGGCAGCGCTTTGATAGCGAACGCGCCGACGATGTCCAGCAATTTTCCAAACTCGGGCAGGCACTGTTGCTGGATTCGACGCCCGTTTCCGAGCTTCCTGGTTTTAGCGAGGGCGACGTGTCCGTGCAAGATGGCGCGGCGCAGTTGGCTGCTCTGTTGATCGCGCCGAAATCCGGTGAATATATTTTGGACGCCTGCGCCGCGCCGGGTGGCAAAACCGCGCACTTGCTGGAATTGGCACCGGACGCCAACGTTGTCGCCGTGGATTCGGATGCGAATCGACTCAAACGTGTGGCCGAAACGCTCAATCGTATCGGGGCATCGGCCGAACTGATCGCTTGCGACGCTGCTCAATTGCCAGAATTCGGTGCTACTTCAAGACTTGATCAGTTTGACGCGATTTTGCTTGATGCACCGTGCACTGCGACTGGCGTGCTGCGTCGGCATCCAGATATTGCCTGGCTGCGCCGCGCATCCGATGTGCGGCAAACCTGCGCGCAACAACAGCGCTTAATCAATGCGCTTTGGCCACGACTAAAACCGGGCGGGCGCTTACTGTATGTGACGTGTTCACTATTGCCAGCCGAGAACGGCCAGCAAATCGCGGCGTTTTTAGCAGCGACGCCAGATGCTGAAATCCAAGAATTTCCACCGGAATTGCGCTGGTTTGGTACTGAAGTAAACGTTGGCGTCGACTTCAATCAGCAATACATAGGTCGACAAAACTTGCCTGGGCAAAATGGAATGGACGGATTTTTTTATGCGCTGGTGCGCAAACGTTGATTCGATGTCTAACAGCGTTCAAAGAACCGTTTACCCTGAGCTTGTTGAAGGGCAGGCATAGGATGTCTAACGAATAAGGTTAGATCGCGC
>JBBQBR010000469.1:0-2859 GCA_038317875.1 Lysobacterales bacterium | reverse complement strand
TTCCATTCCTTGCGCTTGGTTTCCAGCTCCGCACCGTGCAAGTCGCCTTCTTCAATGGCGCTCAACATGCCCGCAATTGCGGCGTGGTCGTCGCGCTCTAGCAAATCTGGCATGACGGTCTTGCGCCGGTGTTTCGCGGTACGCGCCATCAAGTCCTCGATCATTGCGACCAAACCCATGCTCATGCCATCGTTCGGGTGATAAATGCGCTCCACGCCGGCCGCGTGCAATCCGGCAATTTCTTCCGGCGTGATCGTGCCGCCGCCGCCGCCAAACACGCGAATATGGCCCATGCCGCGCTCGGCCAACATATCGACCATGTATTTGAAATATTCCATGTGCCCGCCCTGATAGGAGCTGAGCGCGATGCCGTCGGCGTCCTCTTGAATCGCGGCGTTGACGACATCAGCAACCGAGCGGTTGTGGCCTAAGTGAATCACCTCGGCACCCTGGGATTGAATCAAGCGGCGCATGATATTGATGGCGGCGTCGTGGCCATCAAAAAGGCTGGCGGCGGTGACAAAGCGGATCGGAGTCGATTCAACGCTCATGGGTTCAGCGATTGCGGTGGCGGGCATATTCATGGGGCGGCTAACTCAACGTGAAAGTGTGTTGAGTGTAATGCTTGAGCCGCCTAATTTTCCGGGTTCGCGATGCTTGTGGGTGCGATTCGGAGGCGGCCTTGGGCTAGCGCGCCGCTTCAGTCGGCAAGCGCAGATCCATCCAACCACTGATTCCAGCCGACATCACATGCACGTTTGCATAGCCAAACCGCATTGCGCGACGTGCCGAATTCGGCGCTTTCCGGCACAGTGGATTCGAACAATAAAAAACTAATTCGCGCGCAGTATCAGGTGGCAAATCGCTTGCTGTGAATAGGTTAGGGTCCAGATTTATCGCGCCCGGAACGTGCGCCTGTTGCCAGCGTTGCAGCGAATTGACGTCGATGACTGTAACTTGGTGATTTTGGATCGCCACATGCAAATCGGTGGGCGACATGGTTTTGAGGCCCATGAACCTTGATAACAGCGAAATCGCCGGAAGTAGCAGTGCCGACATAGTTTCGCCCTATTGTCCATTCCTGTATTTCTTATGTGAGATAACATCGATCACTGCTCCAAGCGCGGTGCCAAGCGCCAAGGCCAGTGCTAGTTGGCCGAATACGGCACCGAATGCCACCCCAAAAGCCGCGCCTAACGCAAGACCGGTTCCGGCACTAGGCTTAGGCGTTTGAGGTTTTTTGTCAGTTTCTAAAGTCATTCTCCAAGCTCCTAAGCAACGCATTGACGTAAATGTAAGGTTGCGAACATGCTATCCAATTCAATAATTAATGGACATTATAGTTATTGAATATTGTTCATGCATAATTGCATGGGCATAATTTTTGGATATACGCGGTGGAATGGAGTGATTTACGGCTATTTTTGGCGATTGCGCGCGCAGGGAGTTTGGGCGGCGCAGCACGCAAGCTGACGCACGTTAGCAATCGAAATTTGACTGGCGCCGCCGCACCACTGCGACTGGGTGTTACTCAACCCACCATGGGCCGGCGCTTGCGCGCCTTGGAAAGCGCGCTTGGACACAAATTATTCCAGCGCACTAAAGTCGGCTTTGTGCTGACGGACGAGGGTACTGCTGTTTTGCAGCACGCCGAACGCATCGAGGCCGAAGCTCACGCAATTGAGCGCCAGCTTGCTGGGCGGGCGCAGCATTTGGAAGGTACGCTGCGTATTACTGCATCGGATTGGTTCGCGACGCATGTGCTTACCCCGGTGCTGAGCGAATTCGCGGTTACGCATCCGTACGTCACAGTTGAGCTTTTGGCGGGATCAAGTTTCATCAGTTTGTCGCGCCGCGACGCAGATTTAGCATTTCGTATCCGCCCCTTCGATGAGCCAGACGTCATTAGCCGCAAACTGGTGCACGTGCATTATGGCGTCTACACGCAGACAGACACAGCGCAGCCAAAGGCTGGCGATGGTGCCGGTACCGCGCTAATTGCACTGGACGCTGGCTTTACCGGCGTGCCAGATGATAGCTGGCTGCAAACTATACTGCCAAACGCCAGAGTGGTATTCCGCAGCAACAGCCGCGATGTGCAGGCAAAAATGTGTGCTCTAGGGGTCGGCATTTCTGTGCTTCCAGCAAGTTTAGGTGACGCTGTCCTCGGCCTGGAACGGCTTCACTTTGCAACAGAACCGCCTGGGCGTGACACTTGGCTGGGTTATCATCGGGACCTGCAACGGCTGCCGCGTTTGCGGGCTTTGGTGGATTTGGTGGTGGCTAGATTGGCGGGTTGATTTGGAACGACTAGCCTCACGCCGAAATGAGGACTACCGTACAACTCATATTTTATTGCTGGTGGCCATATGAAAACCACGATTGAACTTTCAGATGGCTTATTTAATTTGGTCAAAGCGCATGCGCGGCAACATCAGTCGACATTGCGTGCGTTAATTGAAGAAGGTTTAAGGCGGGTGTTGAACGATTCACGTGCCAATGCTAAGCCCGCTTTCAAATTAAAAGACGCCAGTGTTTTAGGACAGGCAATGTTAGTTTCAGAGCCTAGGGACTGGCATCAAATGGAGCTTGGGCACATCAGTGCGCGCACCTTTGATGCGGCAAAATGATCGCGGTTGATACCAACGTGCTGGTGTACGCACATCGACGTGAATTAAGCTTTCATATCCGGCCATTTGCATGCCTAAAAGCACTGACTGAAGGCGCACAGCCTTGGGGTATTCCGGTCAGCTGCCTACCCGAATTTTTAGCGACTACCACGAACCCTAAAATTTTCAATCCACCCAGTAATTTTGAGCAGGCGCTAACGCAAATTGATGCGTGGTTAGCCGCACCCAG
>JBBQBR010000468.1:0-2880 GCA_038317875.1 Lysobacterales bacterium | reverse complement strand
AGGCCGCAGCCGCTACCCCCATTTGCGTCCAAAATTCGCGCTTTCGAATTTGGCGTCGGTCATCGCGCCAAGGAAGTAAGTTTATCCTTGCCATTGGTCAAAACTCCTCAATGCTAGGCCGCAGGCGATCATTAGTGCGGGTGCGTCAGCCTGCAACGCTTGCGCCTGCACCTTTGGTGAGAGCGTCATTGATGCGACCGGCGAAGCAATCACGGTGGGCACGCCAATTTGCTCCTCTACCATTTCTTTAACGCCAGCGATTGACGCACAACCACCGGCCAAAACAATTTGGTCCACGCGATTGTGTTCGCTGCCCGCAAAAAAGAATTGCAAAAGTCGACTAACTTGTTGCGCCATCGCTTCTTTAAATGGCTCAAGCACTTCAATCTCATAACTTTCGGGTAAACCACCCTGACGTTTCGCTAAGCCCGCTTCTTCATATGACAGACCGTAGCGACGCATGACTTCATCAGTCAATTGCTTGCCACCAAATACTTGCTCGCGGGTATAAATGCTGCGTTGATTCTTTAGCACGTTGAGCGTCGTCATGGTGGCACCAATATCCACAATGGCCACTAAGCCGTCGCGCCCGCCCGGAAGCTGATCCGCAATTAGGCGAAATGCGTTTTCCATTGCAAACGCTTCGACATCAATAACTTTTGCAGTCAGCCCACCCAAACTAAGCGCAGCGGAGCGCATCTCGACGTTTTCAGTTCTTGAAGCGGCGAGTAAGACATTGACCATCTCTGGATTGTCCTTCACCGGCCCCAGCACCTCGAAGTCCATACTCACTTCTTCTAATGGGTAGGGAATATATTGATTAGCCTCGGCCTGAATCTGCCCCTCGAGTTCGTCCTCACTCAAGTCTGCCTGCATCGGCAATACCTTAGTGATGATCGCAGAACCCGCGACAGCGGCAGCAGCAAAGCGTGTCTTTATGCCCGATCGCTGCACAGCCCGGCGAATCGCTTCGCCAACTGCTTCAACCTCAACAATGTTTTTTTCCACGACCGCGTTCGGCGGCAGCGGTTCCACTGCGTAATGTTCAATACGATACCGCCCACCCGATTGGGAGAGTTGTAATAGCTTGACGGCAGTGGAGCTAATGTCCAGCCCGACTAGCGGTGGTGCTTTTGGAGTAAACAATCCCACAAACTTTTCCTCTCGTGGCGCACATTTACGAGCTAAACCTGATTTAGCGCATTAAATACCAAAGTTGCGCCGCTGGCAACTAAGAATTTACTCAAAGAGTGTGCGCCATGCCATTGATATGCAAAAAGAACTTGTGGGCAAAGAGCGTGCCGCGCTGAACCATGAGGAGCAATCGTCAATTCTGCGACGAAATTCAACTTAACGATTGTTACGATTTCATGCACACAAAATCTTCGCACAGCCTTTCGGATTTCCTCACGCATTCTAACCAGGTGAATCTCGATAAAATTCAATTGGTTCAACGACATACACGACAAATTTAAGCTGGCACTTTAAGCAAATTTAACGAGAATTTCGCAGAATTCAGGGGTTGATAGTTTGCCCGCAGCCTGCCACAGGTCTATTCAGCCATATTGCCTATACTTAGCGCTACTGGACAAATTGTGTGCGCATGCCAAAGCTCAAAAAATTGTTGAAAATATTTTTTTATTTGACGCTTTGCGGCGTAACTGTAGCCGTGATTGGCGTGGCGAGCGCTTATTGGTATGTCGCCAAGGAACTGCCCGACGTTGCCAGCGCCAGAAACATAGAACTGCAGGTGCCGCTCAAAATCGTTTCGGCGGAGGGCTTATTGATCGCTAGTTTCGGTGAAACGCGGCGCAATCCGATGCCGATATCGCGCATACCGGTCGGCCTGCGTCAAGCATTTATCGCCGTAGAGGACGGCAGTTTCTATCGCCACTATGGAATTGATCCCAAAGGAATCGCACGGGCTTTGTGGGAAATAGTAACGACCGGTGAAAAAGGTGTGGGCGGCAGCACCATAACCCAACAATTGGCGCGCGGATTGTATTTGAGTAACGAAAAAACCTTTAAGCGCAAAATTATTGAAATCTTCACCGCGATTCGTTTAGAGCGCTCAATGAGTAAAGATGAAATTCTGGAGCTTTATCTCAACAAAATTTTTCTCGGCCAGCGGGCTTATGGCGTCGCTGCAGCCGCTGAGGTTTATTATGGCAAAACGCTGGATCAACTCAGCATTTCCGAATGCGCCATGCTCGCTGCATTACCCAAAGCACCGAGCGATCTCAATCCAATTCACGACCCAAAAGCTGCCGTTGAGCGCCGAAATTATGTGTTGCAAAGAATGTTTGAAGAGCGCTATCTAACTGCTGAGCAACTGAAGTCAGCTCAGGCTGAGCCAGACCTAGCGATGCTCCACAGCCCACCAGTTGAATTGGACGCTGCGTATGTCGCCGAAATGGCGCGTCTAGAAGTTGAAAAGATTCTTGGCACAGAGAAAGCACAAACGGGCGGCTATCGCGTTATCACGACCGTTGAAGCCGTGCTGCAAAATGCGGCATCTGCAGCGGTTTCAAATGCGCTTGAAAGTTACGACCGCCGTCATGGTTGGCGTGGCGCTGAAGCGAAAATCGATCCGGCGTTGTTAGGCTCACCCGCAGAACTTGATCGCGCACTCGAGCCGTATTGGACAGTAAATGGTTTGACTGCGGGTGTCGCGACTGCGGTCACTGGTCAAGACTTGACGCTGCATCTTAATGACGGACAGGATGTCACGGTACCTTTTGCGAGCGCTAAATGGGCTCGCCGATATAAATCCGAAAGCTATGTCGGCGCGGTACCAAAGGGCTTTATTGAGCTGGTGCAACCAGGCGACATTGTGCGGGTTTCTAGGACGCCGGATGGCGGCTGGCAATTGGCACAAAT
>JBBQBR010000467.1:0-2888 GCA_038317875.1 Lysobacterales bacterium | reverse complement strand
TACGGTGACATCACCTGGTGGGACATGCTCTTTGGAACCTATGAGAACCCAAAGGAGTGGTTGCACACTTGTGGCTTCGATGCGCCCAAGGAAGAACGGCTGCTCGAAATGGTCTGCTACAAAGATGTTCACGATGGGGCTTAGGCTTTCGGGCCAGCAGACATGCTTGGTTCTAGGGGATGGGAAGGCATCCAACTAGCGTTTTACCACTTTCGCGCTGGCCGTTCGCGTAGCCAAAGTGTTGCGAGCCATTTTTCGCCCGCCAGCACTGGCAAGCCTGCATGCACGCTGTCGGGATCAACTTTTCCGTCTTTGACGTTATCAAATATAACGGCGCGGCCAAGTTTTGGGCTGACGCGCTGATTCCAGTGCAGGAATTCGGTTTCTCCGCCCAGCTCAACCTCGTTTAGGTAGCAAAAAATAGTGCGTACGCGTTGACCGGGTGTGTTTGGCCCGATCAGATTGATATCGTGCAGATAGTCCCGATGCGGTTTGTACTCTTGCCCGACACCGTAATGTAATAGCCCTAAATCTTCGGCGTGCATCAGCCCCATGCCGGTGGGTTGAATCAGCGTGCGCTCTATGATGCGCACCGCCAAATTCCCGTGATTCGACGCAATAGTAGTAGCGCGGTTGGTGCGAAACGGTAACTGCACGGGTGGCCCGCCATTTGGATCACGCACCAGTGCGGGCTGCAAATTTGGGCGCGTGGCGAGCGTCAAGTAATTCGCCTGCAATGCACTCAATAGCCCATCCACGGTACGCGCGGGTTTGCCTAGCATCGGTTCCGGCAATTGGGGTGTGCGTGCCAGCTTTTGTTCAAGCTCGCTGATTAGATTATCGGGCGCGAAGCTGACCGTGCCTTTCAGAGGTTTCAACAGCTCAGCGCTGAGCCTATCCCCGGCAGCGGCGGCTTTGGAAAGTGCTGCCGCGCTACCGGTATTGATGCCCAAAGCACAGAGCGCGCGCGGGTTGCCGCCGTGCACGGCATGCGCTAGATGCTGAAAAAAAGTGCCGGACACGCGTGGCTCGGGGTCTGATAGCGCGAGTAGCGCCAACCAATAATGCGCCTCGCTACTGTCCATGCGCGCGGCGCGATCAAAGTGCTCAGTTGCGGCAAGTACGTCGACATCACCCGCTAAACCTTGCAGTGCGATCAAGCCTAGTTCGACCTCGGCACGTTTATTCCCAGTCAGCGCGGCGCGCTCAAACAATTTTCGCGCGCGGCTGAATGTGCCGAGTTTTGCGGCTTCCAGTGCTCGTACAAAATCGTCACTACTTTGATCTTCAATAATTTGATCTTCAGACATTCAGCGACTCCAATGGCGTGGGCAAGGCGAATAGTGGCTCAGGCAACTCAAAAAAACGGCGCGCATTTTCACAGCTGATGCGTGCGACGTGGGCTGGGTCTTGATCGCGTGCATGTGCGACAGCGGCAAGCACCACGGGCAGAAATTCCGGCACATTGCGACGGTCTTTCGGGGTGGGTTTAATGGAACGTGGTAATAAATAAGGCGCATCGGTTTCTAGCAATAAACGGTTATCTGGAATGTCGCGCACCGCTTCGATTAAATGCGCACCGCGCCGCTCGTCACAGATCCAACCGGTGATGCCAATATAGCAATCCAGCGCTAGATAGTCGTTCAGCGCCGCCCGCGTGTCGGTAAAACAATGCACAACCGCGTTGCAAAGCTGCGCGCGATGCGTTTTCAGAATCGCTAAAAAATCTTGATGTGCATCGCGTTGATGCAAAAACACGGGCTTTTTTGCCTCGATTGCCAGCATCAGCTGGCGCTCAAAAGCAAATTGCTGCGCATCCACAGGTGAAAAATTGCGGTTGTAGTCCAAACCACATTCACCGCCGGCTTTTACGACATCGTTGCTCAGTAAATCTGCGAGCAGTGATTCGGTGAAACCATCATATTCGCTGGCATGATGCGGATGCACACCCGCGGTGGCAAAAAGAAACCCTGGATGCGCTTGCGCCAACTGCATTGCGGCCACGCTCCCTTCGTTGCTTGCGCCGGTGACGATAATCTGCTGCACGCCCTGCGCCCATGCGCGCGCAAGTACCGTGTTTAGGTCGTTGGCAAAACTGGTATGGCTTAAATTGGCGCCGATGTCGATCAGCTGCATGTGCTTAACCACGAAACACCCAAATGCGTCGCCCGCTGATCGTTTTCGTCTCGCTGATATGCATACGCTTCTCCCACTTCGCAGGCTTGGCACGCTGATCAAAGATCACCAGAAAACCTTCCGGTAAATTCAGCCGATTCAAATAGCGCTCTATTTGAGCCAATCCTTCCTTTTCTTGTGGAAAGTTTGCTGGGCGGTCACCGTAGCCTGCGCGAATTTGGCGCAGCAGGGAAATTAACGAATCACCAACGAGTGTGTCTAGTTCATCTAAAATAAGTACCACTGGTTTTTTTGCAGTACTGGCGAGCAAACGCAGCATGTATTGCACTGCATCGAATGCGCCGCGCGCAAGAATATTGGCGCGGTTGTCTTCAATGACACTCAAATTTAACGTGATTTCCGCCTGCTGGGCGAGCGCCGAAACGATGGCACTGGCCGCCGCCGCAACATCGTTACGTGCTGCCTGGGCACCCTCAATATTGACATACAGTGCAGCGAATTTGCCCGCACGGTTGAGATGGTCACGCACGGCGAGCAAACAGGTTGTTTTGCCGGTTTGACGTGGCGCATGTAATACAAAGTAGCGCTGTTGCTCGATGAGTTCGTCAATTGCATCGCTGTCAATGCGAACCAGTGGGTCTAGCTCATAATGCAAGCTTGCAATATTGGGCCCAGCGGTGTTGAAGTGCTTTTCGCGAACGGGTTCCACCAACACAGGCAACGTTGATTGATTTGGCACTTGATTTCGCACT
>JBBQBR010000466.1:0-2888 GCA_038317875.1 Lysobacterales bacterium | reverse complement strand
CGTATTTCATCACCAGAAACAGGCGAAGCGACCGCGAATGCAGCCCGCGTAGGCTGGCTAAGCTCACCGCCGCTACGTAAACCTTCTAAATAATGCTTGGCGGCATGTTGCAAGCTAGCAAACTCAGCTGCAGGGAGTGATTGCTCGTGCATGATGACGGGCGCTTTAGCCTGCAAGTCAGTCAGGGCAAAACGCGCATTAGTTCCGCCAATGTCGGCAACAAGCCCCAGCATTAGCGTGGCCCGCTCAATGGCGCAAACAACGCGCTTGCACCGTGCTCGGCACTGCCCACGTTGGCGCGCATTAAGCCGAACAATTCCCGTCCAACGCCGAATTGGTTGGCAGCCAGATCAATCGCTGCAGCTGACCGCGCCAACCAATCCGCTTGCGTAAATGCCGCGCTAAATTCGATGTTCAGCGTGCCGGAAACGCCGTCGATTTCGACCAGATCGCCATCCCGTAATTTCGCCAATGGCCCACCGTCTGCCGCCTCGGGCACGGCATGGATTGCGGCAAGCACTTTGCCAGAAGCGCCGGACATACGGCCATCGGTCAGCAGCGCAACGCGCTGTCCGCGATCTTGTAACAGACTGAGTGTAGGCGTCAGCTTATGCAGTTCCGGCATACCATTGGCGCGCGGGCCTTGACCGCGAATCACCGCGACAAAATCGCCAGCAAGCTCCGCCGCTAGCTCACCGCGTTCGAATGCCGCCAACAAAGCGTCTTGATTCTCAAAAACTCTAGCCTGTGCGGTGATTTGACGATGCTCAGGCTTAACCGCCGACACTTTTACAATGGCGCGGCCCAAATTGCCGCTGACACAGCGCATGCCGCCTTCAGCATCAAAAGGCGCATTAACCGGACGCAGCACCGCGCTATCACGTGATTCAGCCGCCGGTGCGCGCCAGCGCAAACGCAAATCATCCAAATACGGCTCTTGCGCCTGTGCCAATAAATCGCCGCCGTGTACACAGCGAATATCCCGGTGCAAAAGCCCAGCATGGACTAATTCGGTGATCACAAATCCCAAACCACCAGCGGCATGAAAGTGATTCACATCCGCCGAACCGTTTGGGTAAATCCGCGCTAAAAGCGGCGTGACTTGGGATAGCTCGTCTAAATCAGTCCAGTCGATAATCACGCCCGCTGCGCGCGCAATCGCGACCAAGTGAATCGCGTGGTTGGTGGAACCACCGGTGGCGCACAAGCCCACCATTGCGTTGACTATCGCTTTTTCATCCAGCGTCTGGCAAAGCGGCGTGTAGTTTTCGCCCAAGGCCGTAATGTCACAGGCGCGCTCAGCGGCGGCGACCGTCAGCGCATCGCGCAGCGGCGTGTTGGGGCTAACAAAGGCGGTACCGGCAAGGTGCAAACCCATAACTTCCAGCAACATTTGATTCGAATTCGCGGTGCCATAAAAGGTGCAGGTGCCAGGGCCGTGGTAGGACGCGCTTTCCGCTTCCAAAAGCTCGTCCCGGCTGGCTTTACCTGCGGCATAGGCTTGGCGAACGCGTGCCTTTTCTGGGTTCGGCAAACCTGAAGTCATCGGCCCGGCGGGTACAAAAATTGTCGGCAAGTGACCAAAACTAAGCGCGCCAATCAACAAGCCCGGCACGATTTTGTCGCACACACCTAGCATCAATGTTGCATCAAACATTTCATGCGACAACGCCACCGCAGTCGCAAGCGCAATGGTATCGCGCGAAAATAACGACAATTCCATGCCAATACGGCCCTGGGTTACGCCATCGCACATCGCTGGCACGCCACCGGCAAATTGCGCCGTGGCACCGCGATTACGCGCCGCCATCTTGATCAATTCCGGATAATTTTGCATCGGCTGATGCGCTGACAGCATGTCGTTATAGCTGCTGACGATGCCCAGATTTGCCTGCACTCGCGCTTTCAGCGCGGGCTTATCGGCACCCATCGCGGCAAAGCCGTGCGCTAAATTGCCACAGCTTAAGCGGGTGCGCGCGGTGCCTTGCTCGCGCGCGTTCGCCATGCGTGCCAAATAGTCCGCACGTAAGGCTTTGCTACGCTCAATAATGCGGTTCGTGACGCGATCAACAACGCTGTGCATATTTAGGGGCTCCAATAATCATGCCTAGACTAAACGCATGTTTGGTCTAGGCATAGGTGCATACGATTGCAGACGGGGTGTGCGGTAAGCCTAACGCCTGGTAAGCCTAACGCCTGGTAAGCCTAACGCCTGTAAGCCTAAGGCTCCCGACTGAAGACAATTTCTACGCGAACGGTAATCACGGGTAACCATTTAGGCCCTAAAACTCCCATCTGGATAATAAAGTTTTGATAATGTCCATATATTTCAATGTGTTATAGGATTACTCACCGTTATTATCCAACGCAAAAGATAATAAATCTTGGTTCGAGGAACTCTCAGTATCCGCTTTGGAGTACACCATATTGCGCTTTGCGCGCGTCTGATCTGCGACCAGAAGTCCTTGTGCAACCCACTTTTTCAAAAGCTTGGACGCTTTGAGGGTATCTAGGCTCGCAATTTCGGAAAGAACGCCGTTGCTGATTGGCCCTTCTCGATCAATCCAGTCGCTGACTTGCGTCCACACTGGCGGCTGTTCTTCATTTGAAAGCGATACGACCACCGCTTCTTGGGCATGTTCACGAAGTTCTCGGTACATGGGCGGGAACAGACCGCTTTTTTGCATCAGCGCAAACATCATTTTCACACCTTCGCCCGCGTCGACGTTAGGGGGGTCGGGAAACTCGCGCAAATTCGAAGCGATTAGCACATTGCGCGCAAACGAACCGCTTCGATGCACCGATGCTGGGGTGATCTTGCCGGGAAACAAGCCGGGGCTCATGATTTCGATTCGGTTATCAAAAATTAAAACATGCGTATCGCGATT
>JBBQBR010000465.1:0-2913 GCA_038317875.1 Lysobacterales bacterium | reverse complement strand
GCAATGGGTGTTAGCGCCAACCACCGTGCCTGAAGGCAAAGTGACAGCCGTAGAACCAGTGGCACATTGAGTGTACCTCCCAAACGAATAATACGACTGCGCGGAAGCGAATTTAGGCGATATCAGTGAAAAAAGCGCAATTAGCGCGAGAAGCGAGAAGCGAGAAGCGAGAAGCGAGAAGCGAGATTCATTTAGGCATTCCGTATTTAGGTTAAAATTTAAAAAACTTATCAATTGCACAATGATTCTTTGCATTTGACCGGGCTATCGTTGCTTCCAGCCCTGCTTAAGTCAAGTTATTTTATATCGCTTGGCTTGCCTGATTCATTCGCGGACGGCTGTTGGACAGTTCCCTCAAGCAAATCAGGCAAGGCAAATAGCGCCAAGTTTGATACCCTGCGCGCTTGAAAAAAGGAAAGCAGCCATGAATGCCCCGCACAAGTCTATTGATGTTAAGCCCATCGAGCCTTCGGAAGTCCTCAGTGACGACCTCCGTCGATCGTTCACCAATTCCAAAAAAATCTATGTGCAGGGCTCGCGGCCTGATATTCAAGTGCCGATGCGGGAAATTTCACTGACTGACACGCCGAAGATGTTTGGCGCAGAATCGAACGGCAGCTTGACTGTGTATGACACCGCCGGACCGTTTACGGATCCGAATATTGCGATTGATCTGGCCAAAGGCCTGCCCGACATTCGTGCGCCGTGGATCAATGAGCGCGGCGATTTCAGTGTTTTGCCGGGCCCCAGTTCGCACTTCGGCACTGCGCGTGCAATGGATGCGAAAACCGCGCATATTCGTTTTCCCGCGCCGCCGAAGCCGAAAGTCGCGAAATCCGGCATTAACGTCAGTCAGATGCACTACGCGCGCAAAAACATTATTACGCCGGAAATGGAGTTCGTCTCGATCCGTGAAAATCAGCGTATAGACGAGTTGATCGACAAAGGTTTGATCGATAAGCGCTTGTTGCGCCACCACCCCGGGCAAAGCTTTGGTGCCAGTTTGCCAAACCGCATCACGCCGGAATTTGTGCGTTCTGAAGTCGCGCGCGGCCGGGCGATTATTCCGAATAATATCAACCACCCAGAATCTGAGCCGATGATTATCGGGCGCAATTTCTTGGTGAAAGTGAACGCCAATATCGGCAATTCTGCAGTGACCAGCTCCATTTCGGAAGAAGTTGAAAAAATGGTGTGGGCGATCCGCTGGGGTGCCGATACCGTTATGGATCTATCCACCGGCAAGCACATCCACGAAACGCGCGAATGGATTATGCGCAACTCGCCGGTGCCGATTGGCACCGTGCCGATTTACCAAGCGCTGGAAAAGGTGAACGGCAAAGCCGAAGATTTGACCTGGGAAATTTTCCGCGACACTTTGATCGAACAAGCCGAACAAGGCGTGGACTACTTCACGATCCACTCCGGCGTGCGCTTAGCATACGTGCCGCTGACCGCGAAGCGCGTGACCGGCATTGTTAGTCGGGGCGGTTCGATCATGGCGAAGTGGTGTTTGTCGCACCACAAGGAAAGCTTCCTCTACACGCGCTTTGAGGAAATCTGCGAAATCATGAAGGCCTATGACGTGGCCTTCAGCTTGGGCGATGGCCTGCGCCCCGGTTCGATCGCCGATGCGAACGACGAAGCGCAATTTGCCGAGCTAGAAACGCTGGGTGAATTGACGCAAGTAGCATGGAAGCATGATGTGCAAGTAATGATCGAAGGCCCAGGCCATGTGCCAATCCAGCTGATCAAAGAAAATATGGAAAAGCAGCTTAAGCACTGCGATGAAGCGCCGTTTTACACGCTTGGGCCGCTAACCACCGACATCGCACCGGGCTATGACCACATCACCTCGGCCATTGGCGCTGCCATGATTGGCTGGTTTGGCACCGCAATGCTCTGTTACGTCACGCCGAAAGAGCATTTGGGCCTGCCGAACAAACACGACGTGCGCGAAGGCATCGTGACCTACAAAATCGCCGCCCACGCGGCGGATTTGGCGAAAGGCCACCCGATTTCGCAAATTCGCGACAACGCACTCAGCAAGGCGCGCTTTGAGTTCCGCTGGGACGATCAGTTCAACCTGAGCTTAGATCCCGATAAGTCGAAAGAATTCCACGACGAAACGCTGCCCAAAGATGCGTTTAAAACCGCGCACTTTTGCTCGATGTGCGGGCCGCATTTTTGCTCCATGAAAATCACCCAGGACGTGCGCGAATATGCCGCTGAAAGAGGCCTAAATGCCGATGAAGCGCTGGCAGCGGGTATGGCGGAAAAGTCACAGGAATTTTTGACGAAGGGTGCGGAGTTGTATAGTCAGGCTTGAGTTTTGGATGGCGAGTGGCAGCTCGTGTGACGCCTTTAAGGCGCGCGCGTGGTACAAAACGCAGCTGCCACCTACTCTGAACTACGATGCCACCAGCCGAACGCCAACTTGAAGAAAGCTTCATTGAAAAGCTGCGCTGCCTCAAGTACGAGTACCGCGACGACATTCGTGATTGTGACGCACTTGAGCAGAATTTTCGCCAGAAGTTTGAGTCGCTCAACCGCGTTAAGCTGACCGACGGCGAGTTTCAGCGCCTTTTAGTAGAAATCATTAGCGCGGATGTTTATGCAACGGCGCGTATCTTGCGTGAGCGCAACAGCTTTACGCGTGACGACGGTACGCCGCTGAATTACACCTTGGTCAATATCAAAGACTGGTGCAAAAACAGCTTTGAGGTGGTCAATCAGCTGCGCATTAATACCAATAATAGCCGCGTTCCTTCAGAACGCGTGGCTATCCGCACTTCATACCCAGGGTGAAACCCTGGGCTGGTATGCACCGCCCCGTTGGGGCGGTCTTTTGCGCCAGCGGGGCAACCGAATGCCAGCGAAGGGCAACGTCCTGGTTTCCCAGTCCCAGAGGAG
>JBBQBR010000464.1:0-2918 GCA_038317875.1 Lysobacterales bacterium | reverse complement strand
GTGATGGGCAAAGGTATCGCAGAAGGCGCTATTAATGCTATCGGACGACTTTCTCTCGCAAACGCCGCACAGCTTTGTCCAAGCCATTATCAACACCGCTCGCCTGTGCTGCTGCCACTAAGGCTTCGCGCGCTGCCGGTGTTTGCACGAGTTTAACTAAATCAATTATTAAACTTTCGGGGCGGCTGGGGTATGTGGCACCGATTACGGCTAGGCGATCAATACGTTGCTGTTGATCGCCCTGTAACGCCAGCGCTAGTGTCGCCTTATTCAGCGCGACGGCCTGCAGCAAAGTGTAACCGCCGTTACACAGCACCACTAAGCTAGCCTCAATCAGGGCGACCAAAGCCGCATTTGGCACGCTGCGCAGCACATAGCAGGCCGCAGTCGATGCCGGCAGTGCGGCCGCGTTCGGGCCACAAATCAGGATGCTGCGCACGTTGGTTTTGGCAAAACATGCCTCGGCCGCCTGCAAAGCCAGCGCATTTTGATCAATACCGGCGCTGAAAATACCGCCGCCACCTAAGCTCATCAGCACAAAGGGCGCGGCGGCCGCAAACGCGACAAGCTCAGGCTCAAGCTGGCTGCTGTCCGCTTTGGCAAAAACGACGCCTATGGTGTCTACAATTAGCTTGTGGTGGCACCGCAGTAGAAAACGTTTCCAAAGCGGAAGTGGGCGCCAAAATGCTTCTGGTTGACTCAACCAAAGCACATCTAAATTTCGCAATCGACGCAGGCTAATAATTTTGCGTCGAGACGTTTCCCTGCCCGCCATGAAAATGGTGTGGGCGCCAATCGCTTTAGCGGCGCGCAACTGGGCTGCACGTCCGGCGCTGTCAAATACCACTACGCGTGGCTTTAGTCGTTTGATCCAAGCCGTCGTTTCGCGATTTGCGAGGGTAGGTGTCTGCTCCAACGGGATTTCACGCCAACCCGGTGCGAACTTACCCGCAGCCCCATGGTGTAGCAAACAGGCCATCGTGATCTCAGGGACGGCTAACTTCAGCGCCTGCGCCAGGATGGCGCACTGAGATAATTCGCCCATTCCCATTGGCCCGGAGACCGGAACAAAGAGGATGTCTAGCTCTGTAATAGCCGCCTGAAATGCGTTGGTGTTCAAAAGTGCGTCCTGATTTCGAATGCGCACAGTGAGCCCGACAAAGTTGCGAACTGCAAGCGTGAAACTTCCATCGCTGAATTATTCGACGAATATCCGCGCCCGCCAATTGCGGTTCACTGCATTGACGACGCCGCCGCGAAAGGCGCATCGGCTTGGCACGATTAATACGGTTACACTTTCCGGCTATAGATACCGAGTAATTGACCGTGATCACCCCCAATCCCAGCGCAGTCGAAGGCGCCCACGAACTGCGCACCCCAAGTTGCGAAGAAACGCTACTGCGTGCGCGCCTTCCAAACGCTTTGCAGCAGACGCTGCAAAGTCTTGGTTATAACCACTTTACGCCAATCCAGCTGGCGGCTTTGCCACCGATGCTGGACGGGCAAGATGTGCGGGCGCAGGCGAAAACCGGTAGTGGTAAGACGGCCGCGTTCGGTTTGGCGTTGTTGAGCCGATTGGCGCTTGAGCGCATCGCGCTGCAGGGACTGGTGCTATGCCCAACGCGTGAGCTAGCAGATCAGGTTGCGGCGGAGTTGCGCCGTTTAGGCAGCGCGATGCCGAATCTAAAAATTTCGACGATTTATGGCGGTGTCGCCATTGGGCCGCAGCAGGCCTCGTTGATTAAACATGCGCCGCATTTAATCGTTGGCACGCCCGGCCGGGTTTTAGATCATTTTGATAAAGGCCATTTGAACTTCGATAGCGTGCAGACTTTGGTGCTCGATGAAGCGGACCGGCTGCTTGACATGGGTTTTGCTGACAGCATGGCGGCATTGATTAGCAAGATGCCAAAAACGCGGCAAACGCTGTTGCTTTCCGCGACGTTCCCCAGCGCCGTTGATCTGTTGTCCAATCAGGTGCAAACGGATGCGCGCCATATTGCGGTGGACGTGGCACACGCTGAGGAAGTTATTAAGCAGCATTTTTATGACGTGCCGGAAAGTGGCAAATTGGCGGCTGTGGTACAGCTGCTATTGGCGCATCAGCCCGAATCAGCGCTCATTTTTTGCAATACTAAACTTGATTTGCATGAATTAATGGCCTATTTGCACGCGGCGCGGATTCCGGCGCTAGCCCTGCATGGGGATTTAGAACAGCGGGATCGCACTGAGGTTTTGGTGCGCTTTAGCAATGGCAGTGCCCGGGTGTTGGTGGCCACCGACGTTGCGGCGCGTGGTTTGGATATGAAAACGCTGGCGCTTGTGATCAGCTATGAGCTTGCCTTTGAGGCGCAAACGCATACCCATCGCATCGGCCGCACTGGGCGCGCGGGTGAAACCGGCCTCGCGCTGCATCTGGTTTCTAATCGTGAACATGAGCGGGCGCAAAAACTAAATGCCAAGCTTGAGCCGATGATTCGGGCGCTATTGCCTAACAAAATGCTGGCAGCGGCAGCGATGCAGACGCTGGTTATTGACGCTGGCAAGACCGACAAAATTCGCGCGGGTGATGTTTTGGGCGCTTTGACCGGTGCGGGTGGGTTGCGCGGTGATTGCATCGGAAAAATTGAGCTGACTCCGACGCGTAGCTATGTGGCGATTGCCAGCGCGGAAATCGACGGCCTGCTAAAGCGAATGCGCGGTGGGTCGTCCACAAAAGCAAGTGCCGTTAGCGCAAAAATTAAGGGGCGCAATTTTCGTTTGCGGCTGCTTTAGGCGCGTTGCCTTAGGTCGTTTCAGACGCAATGTTTTTGCTGGCGATTACGCCAACCTTTCTAAAGTCATCCCGGCGCAGGCCGGGATCCGTGCGCCAGCAATGGCGCACAAACAGCGAGGTGGAAGTCCTCGTCAAGATCAAC
>JBBQBR010000463.1:0-2925 GCA_038317875.1 Lysobacterales bacterium | reverse complement strand
CCAAGTAACCTCGCAATACGGCGCGCCCGCAACCAAGCACGCCGCAGTTGGCAAGCCGCCGATTACCCGCTGGGACTACCCTGCATTCTCGGTCTATTTTGAATACACCCATGTAATCGACTCCGTGCTCAAGCGCGCCAGCCAAGTTGAAATGGGTGTTAAACCTGTCGTGCAACCAGAGCGCTAAAGCCGAATGTCCAGTCTAGAGAAGCTTGGTAAAGGCAAAGCTGCCTCTGCCAAAAAACAGAGCTGGCGTTTCCCGGCCGAATGGGAGCCGCAAGCCGCAGTCGTGCTGGCTTGGCCGCACGCTGGCACGGATTGGGCACCGTGGTTAAAGGAAGTCGAACAAAGCTACATCGAACTCGCGCGCGCTATTTTGGTGCGCGCCAGCTTGCTGCTACTGGTCAAAAACAAAGCGTTAGAAACACGCGCGCTGCGCTTGATTGACCGCGACGGCGACGAACTGAGCGGCAAGCTACGCACCACACGCTATGACTACGACGACACTTGGCTGCGTGACACCGGGCCGATTACGCTGAGTCAATTAGATGCCAACGGAACCGAGCATTTTCGCTGGCTGGATTTTAGTTTTACCGGCTGGGGCGGCAAATATGGCGCCAGTAAAGACGACAAAATTGTCCAACATTTGTCCGGCTTAGCGGAATTTAGCGCAGTTGAACGCGTACCTGTTGCCTTCGCGCTAGAAGGCGGCGCGATTGAATCGGATGGCGCGGGCACGCTGCTGACCACCTGGAATTGCCTGAGCAAACGCCACCCGGCCAAAAGCCGCGCAGAAATTGAAAAAGTCCTGATGCAATCTTTGGCGGTGCGGCGCGTGTTGTGGTTGGAACATGGCGAATTAGCGGGCGATGATACCGACGCGCATATCGACACTTTGGCGCGCTTTGCAGGTGCAGATTGCATTGTTTATCAACGCTGTGATGACCCAAGCGACCCGCATTTTGCGCCACTGAGCGCGATGGCCGCTGAAATTGCGCAGCTAAAGCAAGCGAACGGCAAGCCCTATCGCTGCATTGCGCTGCCCTGGGCACCGATTTTGACCGCCAGCGATGGCCGCCGATTAGCGGCAAGCTACGCCAACTATCTGGTGCTCAACGGTGCGATTCTAATGCCTGGATATGGCGTGGAAACCGACGTTGCGGCTTCGATGCAGCTGAGCTTGGCATTTCCGCAACATGAAATCGTGGTCGTACCGGCGCGATCACTGATCGAACAAAATGGCAGCCTCCACTGCGTGACGATGCAATTGCCTGCGGGCACGCTTTTACCGTCGATTTGAGCTTTATGGATACGGCCACGGCTACGTTGGAATTACGAACTAAGCCTTGGCATGGCACCGCCTCATGATTTTTGCGTTGCGTAGGAAGAAACCCGTTCGTGCTGAGCCAGTCGAAGCATGTGGCGACACGTTTCGAGATGCGAAAACTTCTTCGGCTTCGTCAGTATTCTCGCGGCTCTGCCCTTCGACGGGCTCAGGGCGAACGGCCCTCGCTAAAAAAACTCCGTCCCTATTCTGACTGGATCAATAAGAAATGACCAACAAACTAAAAGTTGCCCTCATTCAAGAGATTGATCGCGGCAGCGTTGAAGCCAATCTAGCGCAAATTGAGCGTCAGGTACGCGATGCTGCAGCGCAGGGCGCGAAACTTGTTTTGCTGCAAGAGCTGCACAATGGGCCGTATTTCTGTCAGCACCAATCCGTGGCTGAGTTTGACCGCGCGGAAAGCATTCCGGGCCCTAGCACCGAGCGCTTAGCGCAGTTGGCGCGCGCAACCGGCGTGGTTTTGGTTAGCTCACTGTTTGAGCGGCGTGCGGCTGGGCTTTATCACAACACCAGCGTGGTGTTCGAGCGGGACGGCAGTATCGCGGGGCGCTACCGCAAAATGCATATTCCCGATGACCCAGGGTTTATGGAAAAGTTTTATTTCACCCCAGGCGACGCTGAAGTTGCAGGCGTTGCGGGCGGCGAAGCCAATGGCTTTAAGCCAATCCAAACGAGCGTCGGCAAACTCGGCGTGCTGATCTGTTGGGATCAGTGGTACCCAGAAGCGGCGCGATTAATGGCGCTCGCGGGCGCGGAAATTTTGCTGTACCCGACGGCAATCGGTTGGGATCGTAGTGATGTGGACGAAGAAAAGGCGCGTCAGCGGATGGCCTGGATATTGAGCCATCGCGCTCACGCGGTTGCGAACGGATTACCGGTATTGAGCTGCAATCGCACCGGCTTTGAAGCACCGCCTGCAACTGCACAAACGGGTGCAACGGGCATTCAATTTTGGGGCTCCTCAATCGTGCTGGGGCCGCAGGGCGAAATATTGGCGCAAGCCAGTACAGATACGCCGGAAATTTTGCTCGCTGAGTTAGATTTACAGCGCTCCGAGCAGGTTCGCCGCATCTGGCCGTTTTTGCGGGATCGACGCGTTGATGCCTATGGCGATTTATTGCGCAGGTTTCGGGGTTGATGCTGACGGCGTTGGACGACACGCAAAGCGTGCAAAATTTGCCAACGGCGAGCACTGGTCTGAAAGTAGGTAGTCAGAAAGTAGGCCACCCATTTTTGGGCCGCACGTTGGCCGATGCAATGGTGCAAGGCTACGATAATTTTTCGCTGCTGCGTTTTTTAGCGGCGGCGTTGGTGATTTTCGGGCATAGCTGGGCGACTGCCAAAAACCCGAGCGGGGCGACTGATTGGATCGGTCAACAAACGCTGATCTTCTCAGGCACGGTGGCGGTCAATATTTTCTTCTGGGTGAGCGGCTTTTTGATCACCATGAGCTATATCCGCCGCCCGAAATTTATTCCGTTTATTTTGGCGCGCGCGTTGCGCATATTCCCGGCACTGATTGTTTGCGTGCTTTTGACAGCGCTGGTTTTAGGCAGCATTTGCACCACGTTGCCCGTTCC
>JBBQBR010000462.1:0-2932 GCA_038317875.1 Lysobacterales bacterium | reverse complement strand
AGCAGGTCGAGTCGAAAAAGGTGCAATCGGGTGCGTAGCGCTTAGCACCCATGCGGTGACGTTCGAAAAAGCCCAAAAAATCATACTCAGCATAACTTTCCGAGCGCCAGAGCGCGGTCAACTGAGTTTTTAGGTTCAAGTAACAGCTACAGCTTCTGCCCCGCTCGAATCACCGCCCTCACACGCTTTAGCACGCTTAGATCAACGAACGGATCGCCTGGCAATGCAATCAGATCAGCGGATTTTCCGGGCTCCAAGCTGCCGATTTCATCTTTCAAGCCGAGCAAATCTGCGGCGTTAATGGTGGCCGCCATCAGCGCTTGTTTGGGGCTCATGCCAAACTTCACCATCAGCTCGAACTCATCGGCATTGCGGCCATGGAGGCTGACACCGGCGTCGGTGCCAAATGCGATTTTTACGCCCGCCTTATGCGCCAATTGCAGTGCTTTACCAGTAATTCCAATGCGCCACTCGATTTTGCGCTTGACTGCGGGTGAGTAGGCATTGGGATTATCGCGCAAGCGCTCCATGTAGCCATTGATGACGGACAAAGTCGGCACGTAATAAGCGCCCGACTCAGCAAATAACTTCAGCCCGGCTTGATCCATCAAAGTACCGTGTTCGATTGAATCTGCGCCAGCTTTTAGCGCCATGACTATACCGTCTGCGCCATGTGCGTGTGCCGCGACGCGTTTGCCGTAAAGGTGCGCGGTTTCAACAATTGCGCGCGCTTCGTCGTCAAACATTTGCGCGCCTAAGCCTAAGCCGATACGGCTATTCACGCCGCCAGTAGTGGCAAATTTGATCACATCGACGCCGCGCGCAACCTGTAAGCGCACCGCTTTTCGGCATTCTTCTGCACCATCGCACAAGTTCCCGTGGCGGTTGATGGCCTCCCGTAAATCTTCGCGAAATCCAAGCGCGTCATCCATATGCCCGGCGGTAGCCGAAATTGGAGTACCCGCATCCATAATACGTGGCCCAGGCACTTTGCCTGCCGCAATAGCGTCACGTAAGGCCAAAGTTACACCATCACTATCACCTAAATTTCGCACGGTGGTAAAGCCCGCCGCCAGCGTCTTACGCGCATTCACTGCCGCATCAAATGCTCGCGCCGCTGGGCTTAATGTCAGTTCCCCAAGCTGGGCTTCGATGCCGGCTTTATCGCTCGTCAAATGCACGTGGCTTTGACATCCTCCCCGCCCTAAAGGACGGAGATTCCTACGGCGTTACGCAGCATGCGCAATCGCTTCAGCGGGTTCCTGCTTCATCGAGCGGCCTAACGGCACCGGCTCTCCACAGGCTAACAAGCGGTATCCCCGCTCTAAAACATTGAGTGCGCCGACAACATCGGCGTGATTTTTATAGCCGCAAACGACACACTGGAATTGCGCTTGGGTGCGTCGATTGTCTTTCGACGCATGGCTACAGCACGGGCAGGTGCGGCTGGTATTGTGAGCCGGTACAGCCAGCAAAGTGCCGCCGTTCCAGCTAAGTTTGTAGTCCAACTGACGGCGAAACTCGCCCCAGCCTTGATCCAAAATTGCTTTGTTTAAGCCCGACTTGGCCCGAACATTCTTGCCTGGATTTTTCGTATCGCCTTTGGCTGAGCTGGACATATTTTGTACCTGCAAATCTTCAACACAAACGAGCGCGTGGTTTTGGCTGATCGTTGTGCTGGTTTTATGCAGGAAGTCTTTGCGGGCATTGGCAACGCCGGTGTGAATCTTCTGGACGCGGGCATTGGCCTTCTTCCAGTTGTTGCTGTACTTCACTTTGCGGCGCATCGCGCGCTGATAGCGGCGCAGCCGATCCTGGTGTTTCTTGAAGCTATTCAGGGGTGCGATGAAACTGGCATCGCTCAACGTTGCAAAGCGGGCAATGCCGACATCGATGCCAATGGCCGTCGTTGCTGTTGCCACGGGCTGCGCGACTTCGCGCTCAGTTTGGATCGATACAAACCACTTCCCGCCAGAGCTACACACCGTGACGTTCTTCGCTACGCCCAGCACGTCCCGGCTGTTGCGGTAGCGTAGCCAACCGAGCTTGGGCAGGAAGATCCGGCTGTTGGCCTGGTCGATTTTGAATTGTTTGGCGTCAGGGTATCGAAAGCTGTCGCCCATGCCCTTTTTCTTAAAGCGCGGAAAGTCGCCACGCTTGGCGAAAAAGTTCTTATACGCCCGCTCCAAATCTTTAAGGGCGTGCTGCAAAGGATGGCACGGTGATTCTTTAAGCCACGGCGTTTCAACGCTATTACGCCAGTCGGTCAGGCGCTTCGCCATCGCCACATAACCAATGAATTTCTCGCCCGACTCGTGATTGGTCTTTTGCAGCGCCAGTGCCTTGTTGTAAACGAACCGGCACGCGCCAGAAAAGCGGCGCATATCGCGCTGCTGTTCGCCGTTGGGCGTGAGTTCGTATTTGTAGGCTTGAAGACGCTGCATGCTTCTAATATAGTTGGTCTATGAGAAATAATCCAGACATTAGACACGGTAGACACTGTGTTTTTTTAATACATGTCCATTTGGTATTTGTGACTAAATATCGACGCGAAGTGTTCACCAATGAAATTCTAAATGACTTGCGCGTCATCTTCGCGCAAACCTGTTTGGACTTTGAGGCGGTGCTTGTCGAGTTCGACGGCGAGGATGACCACGTTCACCTGTTGGTGAACTACCCGCCGAAAGTATCGGTTTCAGCCCTGGTGAACAGCCTCAAGGGCGTGTCCAGCCGCATGATTCGTCAGAAAAACTACCCCAGCATTCGCAAGAAGCTCTGGGGTGGTGCGCTGTGGTCACCCAGCTACTTTGCCGGTAGCTGTGGCGGTGCACCTATCGCCGTGATTCGCCAGTACATTGAGCAACAGCAAACGCCGCACTAAACCAAAGCTGGGACACCTGCGGTGTCCGCGCTATCCTTCCCCGCCCTGAAG
>JBBQBR010000461.1:0-2949 GCA_038317875.1 Lysobacterales bacterium | reverse complement strand
ATCGCTGCTCAAAGAAACCGAATAGGGATCGGTGACTAAATTGCGCACCAGCCCAACGCCCGGCGCATAAACATCTACCAAATAACGATAGTATTTTCCGTGCAAATTGCTCGTTAACCGCTTGTCCCAAGCGCCGGTAAGCGGGTCTATGCGCATCGGCGCTACACTTTTTGCGCGCCTTTTGGGGCCGTCATAAACGCATAACGCCACGCTCTGCGCGGTGGGCGCCCAAAGCTTAAAGCTCGTCGTATTTTTATCGTCAAGCACCACTGCCCCCAGGCCTTTGATCGCTTCGGCGCTTGCGTAAACATCGTCTAAAAACCCTGCAATTTGCAGCGCCGCTGCATCAATGACGTGGTCATCGCCTTGCGCAATTTGCGCGACGATAAGCTGACCGCGCTGCCACTGGCTAATCTGCTTTTGATCCGCTGGCGCAACACTCAGCGTTACCCCAATCGCATCCAAGTAGCCAAAGCGCGCGCTAAATTCAGCGGCTAAAGGTGCGAACTTTGCTTGCAAAGTGATCGCCGCATCGGCGCCGCGCACAGGTTTTCCTGGCGTGAATTGCAACCCGCCACGTTCGGAAAAATACAGTTTGAACTCAGGCGATTCGGCTTGTGCGGGTGCAAGTTTGGGCCAGCGAATTTGACTGCGGTTTAGCCAGACAGCGCGCGCATCTGCTTTATCCCTGCTGCTGGCATGCAGCAAGGTTGCGTGCGCCCCGTCGCAATCTGCAAGCGCGGCTTGGGCTGCATACCCAGAATCAACCAGAGCGGCTATCAATAAGATCACTGAAGCCAAGAATTTTACCGTGATGTCTAGTCGCATCTAATCCGCCCTCGTAGTTGTCGAATAAGCCCGCACCCTACTGTGCAGTTAGAGTTTTGGCTCGGGAATTGTCCATGAATACGTATGCAGCAAGCCCGCGCGCAGACACAAGCGGCTAAGCTGCACGCAAATTGGGAATTTGAGGTGGAAGTATGCGCAGCAAGCCGCATTTAAGCTTTTGGCAAATTTGGAATATGTGCTTCGGTTTCTTGGGCATCCAAATTGGCTTTGCGCTGCAAAACTCCCACGTCAGCCGTATCTTTCAAACGCTCGGCGCCAAGATTGACGACATCCCGATACTTTGGATTGCCGCACCCCTGACCGGTTTACTGGTACAGCCGATTATTGGCTATTTTTCTGATCGCACCTGGAATCGATTTGGCAGGCGGCGGCCGTATTTTGTTGCGGGCGCGGTACTGGCAACGTTTGCTTTGTTTGTGATGCCCAATTCGCCCACGCTTTGGATCGCAGCAGCTTTACTTTGGATTTTAGATGCCTCAATCAATGTCGCAATGGAGCCCTTTCGCGCCTTGATTGGTGATCAACTTTCACCGGCGCAGCGCCCGACGGGTTATTCGATGCAAAGCTTTTTTATCGGCATCGGTGCAGTTGGCGGTTCCCTGCCGTATTTTTTAGAGCTAGCTGGCGTCTCCAATACCGCACCAGAGGGAATGATCCCAGACACGGTTCGCTATGCATTTTATCTGGGTGCGGCAATCTTGCTGGGCGCCATGGCTTGGACGATTTTCCGCACCAAGGAATACTCGCCCGAACTCGCCGCGCAGTTTGAAGAAGCGCCAGCCCCGCAAGAAGCGCCTGCCGCAAAAAGCGTCGCGCGCTCAATGGCCACTTACATCGCCATTGCGCTCGGTGTCGCGCTTGGCTTTGCTGTGTACCAATATCAGCTGGAAAAGTCACTTTATGTGTTGGCCGGGCTGCTGATTGGCTTGGGCGGCGCGATCGTGCTGGCACCGATGTTGCCCCAGAGCAATTTCTTGCGAACGATCGTGTCGGACTTTCAAGCCATGCCGCCCGCAATGCGCAAACTTGCGCCGGTACAGTTTTTTTCATGGTTTGCGCTGTTCTCCATGTGGATTTATATGACCAGCGCGGTCACGCAGGTGCATTTTGGTGCCACTGACACCACTGGCTTGGCTTACAACACTGGCGCGAACTGGGTGGGCCTACTTAACGGCGCTTACAACGGTTTCGCAGCGCTTGCGGCGATATTTATTCCGCTGATGAGCAAGCGCCTAGGCGTGCGGCTGACGCACGCGGTCAATCTTTGGATTGGCGCGCTGGCGTTTGCTTCGTTTTATTTCATCAAAGATCCAAACTGGCTGCTGCTTTCAGCGCTGGGCATTGGTTTTGCCTGGGCTTCCATATTGTCCATTCCGTACGCGCTGCTGGCCAATCATTTGCCGCCGCAAAAAATGGGCACGTATATGGGTATATTCAATTTCTTCATCGTTATTCCGCAGTTGGTCGCAGCGAGTTTGCTGGGCTTTTTATTGAAAAATTTGTTCGGCAATCAACCCATTTTTGCGTTTCTAATCGGTGCAGCTAGTTTCGTGATTGCCGGGCTACTGGCGCTGATGGTTCCTAATGAGCAGAAGGACTAAGTCAATGACACACTCAAAAAAAGCAATCGCTAGTGCGCGCCCTATGAATATTCGAAAACTCATGAAATCGTTTACGGGTTTAGTGAATTCCGAAATAGATTTAGGCAAAGAAAGTCTCAAAAACATGCTGACTAGATCAGTCGCGATCGCGGCAGCAACGCTGTTTGCAGCTTGCACACCGGATCCCGCGCCTGAAATAAACACGTTAGCCGAAACCCCGGCAACTTTGACAGCAGCGGCCGCGCCAGAGCTTTACGGCACGCTCGAACCAATGGCCAGCGAAGCGGTGTATTTCGTTCTAACCGACCGTTTTGTTAATGGCGACACCACGAACGATCAACGCACCCAAGGCGGAAAATTCCCAACCTTTGATCAGCCCACGCCGGGCGGCCCGGCGGGCGAAACAGACAATGTCGGCTATCTAGGCGGGGATTTTCGCGGCCTGTTGAATAACGCGCGCTACATTAAAGACATGGGCTTCGGCGCGGTTTGGATTACC
>JBBQBR010000460.1:0-2951 GCA_038317875.1 Lysobacterales bacterium | reverse complement strand
GCCAATGCATCGGCGACTATCCCTGGCTTGGCGCGATATTGCAGCATCACCGCACCACCGCTCAGCGCGGCACGCGCCGCATCCAGTAGTGTTGAGCCGCTGATATTCGTGGGCGTGATCGCATAGACGCCTTTTTTTGGCATCTGCAATAGACTTTGCGCGCTGCTATCTAGCGCATTTAGCTCTGAGGCAATATTCATGCCCAGCGTACTTTGTGGATCGCTACACTTGGCGTAATCGAGTTGGGGCTAATCCTGTGCTGCATTACGAATTCCAAAAGTGGCTATACATCCGGCCCATCTCAAATAAGGGGCGATTTTGACGTCGATTAAGATGGCTGATCGCGCAGCATTCCGCCAAAGGCGGCTAAGTCGCGTTGCGCAACGAAAGCCTTTGCGCGCTCACAAAATCGGCACAACGGCGCTAAAGTGTAACAGCTCGATTTTGACGCGATTGCCGCCCCGGAAATGTGATGGGGTGGCGATTAATGCGGCGCGATGGTGGCTAGAAGCCTTGCGCGGGCGCATTTGTTTACGCGATAAACGTCGGGGCAATCGGGTTGTTGCACACTGGCCGGTTAAAACCGGTTTTTCAGGCGCAAGGTTAATCGCGATACATGCACGACGATTGAGATTGCGCCCGCCGTGCGGCAACTTGAGCACAATCAAACATCAGCTTACCGCTTTAGGTATTGATCTGGATTACGGCGCAGCTCGCGATTTGCCAATCATGCCGGAGCCAAGACTATTGGTCAGCGCCGGTACTGATCGATTTCGCCGCACAATTTGGCTAGAACCAGATACCCGAAACGCCTGGCTAGCCATGCAAGGCGCTGCGATTAAAGCAGGCGTGCAGGTCGAGATTATTTCTGCATTCCGATCACCGCACTATCAGACAGACTTAGTGCGGCGCAAGCTACAGCGCGGCCAGGCTATTGCTGCGATTTTGACAGTATCGGCAGCGCCAGGTTTCAGCGAACATCACAGCGGCCGAGCGATTGATTTGGCTCAGCCTGGAATGTCGGCATTAGTGGAAGCGTTTGCCGATAGCGAAGCGTTTTCGTGGTTGCAGGCAAATGCGAGTCGTTTCGGATTTATCATGAGTTTTCCACCGGAAAATCGACACGGTGTGATGTATGAGCCCTGGCATTGGTGCTATCAGCCACGCAATACCAGGGACGCTAGAAAGGCGACATTCTAGACAGGGCAACAATATTGAATGCGAGGTGCAATGATGAGTGACCAACTTTTCCAGATAATTTTTCGCGGCAAATTGCTCAGTGGCTTTACGCTCGAACAAGCGCGCGCCAATTTGGCACAGCTATTTCGTACGGACGAAGCGCGTATCGGCACCATGCTGGCGCAGCCAAAATGGGTGATTAAAGCGGGCGTGAGCAAAGAAACGGCGCAAAAGATTCAAGAGGCGATGCGCAATGCTGGGCTTATGGTGGCGGTGATGGCGGACGAGTCCACCAGCGCTGTAGCAAATAGCAGCGCAGTGCCGCCGATTGTCAGTGCCGCCCCCAGCACTGCGCCCGCTGTCGCTGCGCAGCCCGTACAAGCCGTTGCCGAAAAAATCGCGTCGCCAACGCCAGTCAATGCCGTCATTGATACACCCAGCGCCGATGCGCCATTGGCGATAAGGCCGAAAGTTGCGGCATTCGAGCCGGATTTATCCAGCTTTAGCCTAGCCGAAGTCGGTGCGATCATCGATCCAAGCGGGCCTAAGAAAGCGGCGCGCAGCTTTGCCTTGGAGCAATTTTCACTGGCAAACCCAGGTGTGCAATTGGTCGACAAAAAGCCGGTTGTGGCCAAGCCTATTGATACCAGCGGCTTATCCTTAGTCGCCGCAGAAATACCAAAGGGTATAAAGCCGACTGCATTACAGCGTGAACTAGGGGGCTAGTGCATGGCTCTGCCTTTTGTCACCGACTCGCGCCGCTTGACCGGTGCATCCTTGGTGCTGCCGGTGCCCGGCGCAATTTTGGAAGTAACCGCGCCGACAGAGTTAAAAACTAAGCTGCGCGTGCACTGGCGGCATTTGGTCAAAAAGCTGCTGGTGCGGGTCGGCTGGGGCGATGCACTGGTAATTTCGCGCGATCAAGGGCCTAGCCAGATCTTGGCGATCAGCGCGCCGATTGATGGCTTACTGAGCGCCACCCACATTACCGAATGGGCCTGGGAGGCCGCGTTAACCAAGCTTAAACTGGCCGACGCGAGTAGTCTGAGCGACGCCACCGACGATATGCTCGGGCGTATCGCACGTGAAGCGCGCCCGGGGCTTGCCGCACTTTATCGCGCTGCGAATTTGCGTCATATTCCGGTGTTGCTCAGTGAAAACGAACTATCGCTGGGCGAAGGTACGAACGCCCGCGTCTATTCTTTTGACGATTTGCCGGAACCTAGCGAAATCGCTTGGCGGCCGAAACGCCATCGGGTGCCTACAGTTCTAGTCACCGGTACCAATGGCAAAACTACGACCGTGCGACTGCTCGCGCGCATGCTGGGCGGCGGCGGACAAACCGTGGGCTTTTGTTCCACCGATTTTGTCCAAATTGGCGCGGAAATTTTGCAGCGTGACGATTATTCCGGCCCCACTGGCGCGCGCATGGTGCTGCGCCACCCGAACACTGAAATTGCGGTACTTGAAGTGGCGCGCGGCGGCATGTTGCGCCGGGGCTTACAAGTGATCGACGCGGATGTTGGCATCGTAACCAACGTCGCGAATGACCATTTGGGCGAAAACGGAATTCACACCTTGATGCAGCTGGCCGAGGCTAAATTTACGATAGTGCGTGGTTTAGCTGCGGGTGCGCCGGTGGTGGTAAACGCCGATGATGAGCACTGCCGCACCTATGCGCGCAAGCTGAGCCATCCGATTTGTTGGTTTGGCTTTGCGAGCCCAAGCGCCAGCATTACGCGCGGCCGTGCGCCGCGCGCTGGGCTGGTGTA
>JBBQBR010000459.1:0-2959 GCA_038317875.1 Lysobacterales bacterium | reverse complement strand
GGTGATGTCGCGAAACACGAATGACGAGGGTGAAATGAGGCACGGTTCGCCGCTCATCATGCCGTAGTTGACGAGCGTGCCGCCTTGCGCCAAACACATCGCTAAGTTGTCCGTGGATTTACCGCCGACTGCGTCAATGCCTAAGCGAATCGCGGCACCGCCGGTGGCTTCGGCTACGCGTTTTGCTAAGCCGCTGCCGTCGACTAAGACGACATCACCGCCCATTGCTTGCACGGCGGCAACGGCGGACTCGCGGCGCACGATGTTGACGGTTTTAAATCCACGAATTTTTGCCAGCTGGATCAAATACGCACCGACGCCAGAATTGGCGGCGTTTTGAATCACCCATTCGCCGGGTTGCAGATTGACAAATTCGGAAAGCATCAAGGATGCGGTCGGCGGGTTGACGGTCATCATCGCTAATTGCTGCGGGTCAGCGTCATTCGGCAATGGCATCAGCCGTTTCGCTTCGGCCACCACATGCGTCGCCCATGTGCCGCTGCCGACCGGCAATAAAACCGTTTGTCCAATAGCAGGCGAGCTTACATCTGGGCCTAACTGTATAACCTTGCCAACGCCTTCATTGCCACCCACCGCAGGTAGCGGCGGCAGCTGCCCGTAAAGGCCGGTTAAGGTCAGCACATCGGACGGGTTGATCGGCGCGGCAAGTACCTGAATCAGCACCTGCCCGCTGGTTAATGGCGCGGACTCGAACTCAACGGCTTCAATAAATTCATTCGGAGTCGGGCCGCGTTGGGCGTATTGGGCTTTTTTCATGACGGTGCCTTTTTCATTGGATTAGATCGGGTCTTAGTCTAACAAGGCGCCAGCGTAGCTGTGTGGTACTTGAAACTACTCGTGCAAAGCACGCGGAATCTGCAGCTTCAGGCCGGAAAATCGGGCGAAATCTTGGTCGAAACTGATCATCGTTGCGTTGCGCTCAATGGCAAGCGCCGCTAGATGCGCGTCATTGGTCAGATTTGCTGCTTGCCCTGCAGCTATAAGTAGGGTTCGCATAATCTGAAAATGGCGCTTACCTGGCTCGGGGGTGGATACGTTTGGATGGTTTAGCCAAAGCTCCACACGATCCAATGCTAGTTGCGGCGAAAGTCTAATTTTTAGCGTTTTCAGATTGGTCGACAACCTTACAAATGCCAGGATACTTACCCAAGGTATGCCGATAGGTTCATCGTCTTTAAGCTGTGCCTCAAGAAATTTTTTGGCGGTTTGGTGTTGCGTAAAATCAAGATGCACCCAGTACATTAGAACGTTGCTGTCTAAAATTATCATTTGCCTAACATTAGTTTTTGCAACAGATATTCATCTTCAAGCTCAGCGTCCATTTGCGTGGAATGATCTAAATCACCGCCGTTGATTAGCCCCCCACAGGCATGCGGCGGCATAAAAAATGGCGCGTCAACAGCCGTTTTTTTGCTGTCCCGAAGTGCGCGCTTCAATAAATCGTTAATCACCGACTTAAATGACTTTTTGGTTTCAAAAGCAATGCGCTCAAGCTCGGTCGCAACATCATCTTCTAGGGTTACGGTAGTGCGCATCGTTAGCTCGAATGGATGAGTTGCATCAAAGCATAGCATCAAAGCATCAAATATCGCGCTTCAGTACGGCTCGAAGTCATGAAACCTAACCGCTATTAAGGCAGCCGCGTAACCCGCATTTGCCGAAAGTCCTTCAGCGCACCGGCCTTAAGATACGCGACTAGCGCGTCGCGATCTAAGCCAGCGCTTGCAATGATGGGTTTGCCGATCAGCTGCGTTTGCCCGCTGCCACCACCGACCAGATAGTTATTGATCGCAACACGCAAACGGTCTGTGGGCGCAATCGGCTTGCCGTTCAAACTCATTGAACTGGCGATCACGCGCTTGCCGGGCGCTGCGCTGGCAGAGACGCTGTAGCGCAATGAATCCGAAGCAATGATGTGATCGCCAACATCCAACGATTGCTCCAAGACATCTTTTAACTCGGCACCGGTTAGTTCAAGCACCTGTATTTCATTGCCAAATGGATGCACGCTGTAAATATCGCCATAAACAATCGGCGTGCCAGGCTCGGTACCGGTGTAGGGGCTGGGTGGCAAATCGGTGCGTACCCCGCCTTCATTGACCAACGCGATCACTGCGCTGCCGGTGTCGCTACTTTTGGCAGCGGCAAGCTGGGCGTCGCTTATCAAGCGTGATAAGTCAGACTCGCCAGAGCGATCTGCGGTGCGCGTTACCGTGTCCGCGAGCGTGCCCACCGGCTGCAGTGCAACCGCATTGGTGGCATTTTGCGCCGCCACAACCAGCGCTTGCAGTTTTGGATCGGGCGCAATCGCGGTGCTGTCGATCAGCACATGCTTGGCCGCTTTGCTAATAATTTCACCACTCGCCCGATCAATTTCCAGCTGTACCTGCGTCAACAAATGCCCGTAAGACGCGCCTTGGGTGAGTAGCTTCGCCCCCAAATTGCAGATGTAGGCACGATGTGAGTGTGCGCTCAAAATCACGTCGACCTCTGGATCTAAGGCTCGGCCAAGCTCCAGAATCGGCCCTTTGAGGCCAGCGCAGTTTGTAGGGTCGACTTTGCCCTCGAAAACGCCGCCCAAATGCACCATCACCACGATGCTGCGTATGCCTTGTGCTTTCAGCTTGGCGACTTCGTTGTTGATGCCTTGCACCTCGGCGGTAAATTTTAGCCCGGCGACATTTTTTGCTAAGGTGATGCGCGGGGTTTCGGTTAGGTCGGCACCGACAAAGCCAACGCGCACGCCTTCAATGGTGGCGGTTGCGCTGGCGGGCACGATCGTGGCGCCGGTTTTGGCGTCAAAAACATTGCTCGCTAAGTACTGGAACGTTGCACCGGTAAATGGCCGGCCTTGCAAACAGCCTGCATTCGGGTTGTCGGCACTGGGAGTGCCGACGCTTGGGCAGCCACCTTGGATTAAGCGCATCAGCGTGTCTAA
>JBBQBR010000458.1:0-2965 GCA_038317875.1 Lysobacterales bacterium | reverse complement strand
TGGACCATACCAAAGCCGCATTGCGAACAGCGGTGGCTTAAACGTGAGCCTGCCGCTTGCGTCAGTGAGTCAAACATAAAACTTAAATCACCAATTCCATCAGCGCCTGATTGATCGCTCGTGCATGGCCGCAATTTTAACCAGTGTGCCAATACCCGCGCACTGGGTTTTAACTTTAGCCGTTCCTGCAGTAATTTCGCCGCGTCTAGCTCAGGCAGCGTGTCAGCACGCGCAAGCAGCGCGTCACTACCGCGTTCAATGAGCGAAAATTGCTCCAAAAGTGCAGCAGCGGCGGGTATAGATAGCGCGCGTAATTTCGCCAGTATTGGCAATGTTTCGGGAATAAAAAGCACATCGCTTTCGACGACATGGCGCAAGGCCGCGTGCGCCTGCTGCACATCATTTAGCTCGATCGCCCGCTCAGCTTGCATAAGCGATACGCGTACGGAATTTGGATCAGCCAATTTTGCCAACGCAAGCGCTGCATCGAACGCGCTGTTGGACTCGGCTGATAATTCCACTGTCACGTCCGCATTCACTGTTTGTGTTGCTGATGTTGCTGAAACCACGGACAAAGCGGCTTCACAGTGAAAATGCGAAATCAACTTCCCCATCGGCTCGAATGTAAGCCGCTCATATTCCGAAGCCGCACCTGCCGCTTTGCGCCATTCGCGCTCCTGCTCATAAATGCCGATCAATTGCTTTAACGCGGGCGCGCTTTGCGCATCTATTGCAAGAAGTTCATCAAAAAGCGCTTCAGCACGATCAAGCAGGCCAGCGCGCACAAAATCATCGCCCAACTCTAGCAATGCGATTGAGCGCTGTTCGGTGGTTAGCATTGCGCGCACCGATAAGTCCTGGTGCAAGCGAATCGCGCGTTCCAATTCACCCCGGCGGCGGAACAAACTTCCAAGCGCGAGCTGGGTCTCGAAACGGTCGGTATCATCGTCGGCGATGCGCTCAAACAGCGCAATTGCTTGATCTTGCTCTTCATTCAGCAAGTGGTTCAAGCCTTGAAAATACTGTTTTGAGAGTAAGTCTACCCGCTGACCACTGGACTTTTCGCCACCGCGGCGGCCCAATAAATAGCCGCTGAGTGAAGCGACTGGCAACAGCAGAATCGCGATTTCAGGCCAGTTCATGGGTGCCCGAGTTGCACGATTTCGAAAAGACTTATCTTCGTCATCTCCTTCGATTGCATCGAACTGTCAATTGTCATCCCGGCGCAGGCCGGTATCCATTGGCATTTTGAGTGACTGGTTTTCGGCGCACAACGATCGCAGGTTTTAACATGATTCCCGGCCTGCGCCGGGATGACGGTGGGGCGAGATGGGGTGCATGACATAAAACACATCGACTATTTGATTGCTGCTAATTGCCGGCTACGCTTTTCGCAGCCTCACATTGACGCTTGAGCTGCGTTTTCAATTTCGGCACGAATGCCAAATAAGCCCCTGCAACACCTGTTAGCGCGCCGATTACTAAAAAACCCAGTAGTGCAACGCCTAATGGCAAATTCCACTTTGCAAACACAAAATCGAGCTCGACCATTGCGCCATTAAACGCGCCAAAAACCGCCGCCGTGGTCAAAATAACAATCAAAAAAATGCGCGAGAGCAGCTGCATTAGAGCGGCGCTGTCGCGATTGCGGCATCAGCTTTACGCCGACGTCCTTTAGGCTTAATTTCATTGAAGACGCCGTTGGCGCGGTCGCGTAATTCTTTGCCGGGTTTAAAGTGCGGCACACTTTTGCCGGGCAGGGACACAGTCGCACCTGTTTTTGGGTTTCGACCGACCCGTGCCGGGCGGAAATTAACTGAAAAACTACCAAAACCGCGAATCTCGACCCGGTCGCCGCGCTCTAAGGCATCGCTCAGCTGGTCTAGAACTGACTTTACAGAAAGCTCAACGTCCATAAAACCAAGGTGCGTTTGCCTTGCGGCAATCGCGTCGATCAATTCAGATTTGGTCATCGAAAGCCTCGTCGACACATCTAAAATTCATCCCGTAAGCAAGGGGGCGGCAAATGAGTTGCTACGTTAGGTCGTAAAACAGTTAGCGACGGCACAGCGCGCCGCCGCCAACTATAATTAACCCAAGCTTAGCGCTTTAACGCGCCCATTAATGCGCCGAGTTTCGTGCTACCGGTCGCGGCAGACTGATAGTCGTCCATCGCGTCTGATAACTCTGCTTCGTCTTTCGCACGAATTGAGAGCTGCATCGTACGGCCCTTACGATCCATACCAATGAACTTGGCCTCAATTTCTTGACCAACTTTCAAGTGCTGAGTTGCATCATCAATGCGGTCACGCGAGATATCAGATGCACGGATGTAGCCTTCGACGCCGTCGATTAACTCAATCGTGGCACCACGAGCGTCGACTTCTTTAACAACACCCTTGAGCACGGAGCCCTTCGGATTGCTGGCCATGTAGGAACCAAACGGATCTTGTTCGAGCTGCTTGAGGCCCAACGAAATGCGCTCGCGCTCTGGGTCAACGGCAAGTACCACGGCTTCCATACGGTCGCCCTTCTTGTAGTTGCGCACCAGATCTTCGCCGGGCGCTGCCAATGAAATATCGGACAAATGCACGAGGCCGTCGATACCGCCATCAAGGCCGATAAAGTTACCGAAATCGGTGATTGATTTAATGTTGCCACCGACTTTGTCGCCCTTCTTGAAGTTACCGGCAAAGGCTTCCCAAGGGTTCGACATGCATTGCTTCATGCCCAAGCTGATACGGCGACGTTCTTCATCGATATCCAACACCATAACTTCGGTGTCGTCACCAATTTGCACGACTTTGCCTGGGTTGACGTTCTTGTTCGTCCAGTCCATTTCGGAAACGTGAACCAAACCTTCAACGCCGGCTTCCAACTCCACGAAACAGCCGTATTCCGTCACGTTGCTGATCTTACCGAATGCACGCGTGCCGGCTGGGTAGCGGCGCGCGATGTTGACCCA
>JBBQBR010000457.1:0-2969 GCA_038317875.1 Lysobacterales bacterium | reverse complement strand
GCATAATCGCTGGCCCCTGAAGCAAAGCATTGGTGACATTCGCGGGTATGTCAGTGGCTTTGTGGTAGTGCGGATAACTGTCCCACTCGTTTTGGATCAACAGCAAGGTTGGCACCCCGCCATTGATAAAAGGTATGTGATCGGAACCAAAGGGCATCAAACTGCTGCTTACCACCATCGTTGGGGAATAATCTGCCGCCGCCTGCTGAAATTCCGGCAGCACTGCAGCAAAAGCAGTGGAAGTTTCCAGCAACACGTCCAACGCACTGGTACTGGAATAGCCAATCATGTCCATGATCACCGCGAGCTTAATTTTGCCGAGTTCACCCGTACTATCTAAACTCGCAACATAGGCTTCGCTGCCGTACAAGTTTTGTTCTTCGCCGCCAAAACACATAAATTTAAGCGTGCGCTTGGGCTTTAGATCCGCCATTACGCGGGCTAGCTCAAGCACCGCCGCACAGCCGGATGCATTGTCTTCGGCACCAGGGGATGGGTTAGTAATATTGTTCACTGAGCTATTTCTGGAGTCGTAATGCGCGCCGACAATAATCCATTCATCCGGTAACGTCGTGCCGGTCAATGTGCCTACGACGTTTTCAATCTGCACGCTGCCAGCGCCCGAAACCGTGAAACTGGGCGTGGTGACGGTTAAACCCAAAGCGCCGAATTCACCCGCAAGCCAATCCCGTGCCAGATCAATTTCAGGGCTAAAACTGTTGCGTTTCCAGGTTGCCAGCGTACTTAAATCATTAAACCAGCGAGTCGGACGTATACGCGCGATCAGCGGTTGAAACGCTGGATTCAACGCTTTGCTGCGCGCAACTTGACTGGAACCCAGCACTTCTACGCCCGGCGTGATTGCGCTTAACCCACTAACGCTGCGAAACCCTGAAAAATTGATCGGCGTGCGCACCAAATTGCCGCGCCCAACTTTAGCAATTGCCGGCAAATGCAGCTTGGCATCACGCTCATCGCACGCCATGGATTGCAAGGAAAATGATTCTGGCGTAACGCTATAGAACTGCTCAAGCACCGGAAAGCGCTTGCTTAAGCTCAGAATCGTTTTAGACGAGGCCGCGACTAAAATCTTCGTATCTAGGCCCAACCACCAACCGGACGGACTCGCCTTGATTTGTTCGCGCTCGAGCCCGCTCATTTTCGTGGCATCAAGCAAAACCGCATCGAGCTTGCTCTGCAATACCGCAACTTCAGGTTTTGCCACCGCAAAAGCGGGGGAAATGCTGGCCAGCGCGGCGCAACTTATCAACAACCGCGGAATCGACAATCGCATGGGATTAAACATTTTCAACCTTAGACAAAATACATCGCGACCCAACACGCCACCGCAGCAAGCCAAACCAGCGAACGAAGGCTGGCTTGGTCAATAATGTAAAGCAAGCCATATACCAAGCGCAGCACGACAAAGGCAATCGCCAGTTGATTAACCGTTTGGTTCGCGCCATGCGCCAAATGCGCAATCACCACCGCAGCGGCAAACGGCGGAAACGCTTCAAAAGAATTCAGGTGCGCCCAGTGCGCGCGTTGGCGCATACCGGTCAAGCTGCCCTGAAAGTCGCGCACGCGGTTGTTATTAAAACCTTTGCCGGAAAACTTGGCTACTCCGGTGAATAAAATTGGCAAAAACCCCGCGATCAACACACAATAAAATGCGACAGTCATAACTCTACCCTTACACTCAGCGATTGAACCCCTAGAGTAAGGCGCGCCAGCCCTCCATGCCACAACTTCGTATATTAGATTTACCTGGACGCGGCGTTTTTGATATCGACGTCACGACCGGCGGCTTGATTGGTCGGGAAGCCGGTGTTGCGATCCAAATTGAGCATCCAACTGTGTCGCGACAACATGCGCAACTGGTACTCAGCGGCGCAGAGATGGTGTTAATCGATATGGGCTCGGCCAATGGCACTCGTGTCAATGGCGTGAAAATTTCCGGGCCGCAGACGCTGCGTGAAGGGGACTCGGTCGAGTTAGGCAAAGTTAACGCTGTCTATTTCAACAAGCATGCACCCACGGCGATGGCACCGTTGCCCAAAGCCGCTGGCAAAATCAGCCCTTCGATGGTGACTTACACCACGCGTCAAGCGGAAGAAGACCAAAGCGAGCCCGCGCATGTGCCCTTGGAACGGGTTGAAGATTTGCTGGCGGGTTTGTTAGAAATTCTGACCAAGCCGCGACCGCTCGCTGAGCGCGCAACTCACGTCAGTAATATTTTCCTCGCTATGATGCCTAGTCTAAGCCAAGCGGCGTTGTTGGACCCTTGTGGCAAGCTGATTGGGGGCATTACCGACGGCCGTGTGTTGGCCGGGGAATTCTACGGCGCAGTCGCAGGTGCATTAGGCATTCATACCACTGGCGCGCTCATTTTGGACGGGCCGGCGCTGGCCGGTTTGAACGCGCAGCTCAACATCAAGGGCAATTTGCCCGCCTATGTGGTGTGTCTGCCTTTGGAAAGCGCGGTATTTCCGGGGGGTGCTGTGTATTTGGAATCGAATATGGCGTTTTTCACGGGCGAAATCGCGGATGCGCTGCGCGTCGGTGCGCGTGTGCTGGGCCCGCTTTTGGATCGTGCACCGGAAGACGCGCGTTTGATGATAACCAACGATGATCTTAAGTTGGGTCAAAGAATTCAGCGTCGACTACTGCGGGCTGCGCCAGAAAATGCCAACGGCCTTAAAATTGCGGTGCAATATATCCCGCATTACGTTATTGGTGGTGATTTTTACGACATTGCGGTCTTGCCGAAAAAGGAATACGCATTTTTGCTAGGTGATGTCTCTGGCAAAGGCGCGTCGGCCAGCATTGTGATGGCGCAAATCATGGCATTGAGCCGCGAGTTAATCGGCCAGTGCTCCGGGCCAGCGGTATTTTTGTCGCGCATCAACGCCGCACTCAATGATTTCTTGGAACCCGGCGTATTTGCCACCATGGCAGCGGTTTTTATC
>JBBQBR010000456.1:0-2983 GCA_038317875.1 Lysobacterales bacterium | reverse complement strand
CCGTCGTTTTGGCAGCCAGCCGCTAAATCGGCAAAGCTTGGGCAAAACTGGCGTGGAATTTCCACGTTTTGTTGGAAAATGCCGTTCCAGTTTTCGTTGCTATATTCCAAATAAATTTTGCGATCGGCGGTAAAATTATCGTGCAGCTGGGTTGCTAGCGCATCAATAAACGCGTCGCTAGCAAGGTGCGGAATATTGACCCAAATATCACTGCGCAAGCGATTACCTAGGCTTGCAATGACCGAAAACGGCACGCGGCTCCAAAACGCGCTGCTGGCGCTCGGGTAGTCAGCGACATTGACTATGGTTGAGGAATTGGTGCCGGTCCAATCCATAAAACGCAGCAAGCGAAAGGGCTCATGATTCTTCAAAAAGCGCGGCTGAAATAGCTGGGCATCGCTAACACCCGGCGCGGTAAAAAGCTGGCAGCTGGCAGCGATGCTACACGGCGCGTTGACATCACAAAAACGCCGATCATCATTACTGCAAACGCCACCCGGCGGCAAAATGCGAATGTTGCGCGCATGATTGCCTACAGTAATCGCAGTCAAGCGAAAGCCAATATTATTTCCCGTGCTACTTGCAACATTTACCACCACTTCGCCCGGCACTTGGCTGACTGCACTTGCACCCAAAAGCTGGAAGGTGCCCTGCCCTTCAAAGCGGATCGTGTAATTGCCCGCAGCTAAGCGCCCAGGCGTGCCACCGGCGTGCACTATCGTGGTGACCACTTGATTCGGCAGCAAACTAGTCACGTAGCCGCCGCTGTCGCGATTGATTGTTACCGGGCAGGCGTTCGGAGCCAAGCACGCAGCATTACTACCCGGCGTGCGGCAGTCAAAGCAGCCGCTGGCGTTGCCAGGAATCCAGTCACGCGAAGATTTCATTAGATCGACAAATGGGAATTCATCGCTGAAGTCCGATACCGCGTTGAGATTAGTCGCCAGCGGCGCGCTCGGGTTGGTGCCAGCGCTTGCGACGCAGGCCCAAAGCGCACTGGTGAAGCATAAGGCGGTCAGTATTTTGCGCATTTCGCTGATTCCCAAGTAGTTAATGTGTAGTGGACGCGTTTTCATTCAAAGCCATCACGCAACAATAGGTCTTTAGTCCACTGTATATGATCAATTTCATAGCCGCCTGAGGTGTGTGTGATCAGGATTGCGCTGATACCTTGAGCGTAGCGCACGCCAAAAAATCGATCCTCAGCGGTTGTGCCCGTGTTTGAGTTGTCGCCCAGAACAAATGGCCCGTGCGTACCTAATGACAACCCGGCACCGTCAAAAGCTTGAAAAGTGACACTGGCATTACTACCGCCATCGGTCCACACCAGCCCGGCGGAAACGGGTCGGCTGGAAAAAGTAATTCGAACCGGACTGCCTGAGAATGCGCTGCGTCCGGCCGTTCCCGAACCATCGATCACACCGTCATCAATGTCAACCGAATCGGTGAGCCCGCCGGGGCCAATGATGGTTGCAACCGTGCTCAGGTCAGGATCCAACACACTATCCTCGAAGTTTTCCAAAACAACCGGAAGCGCGGAAAAGCCCGCTGGGGTATCGCTCTGCTGCAAATAAGGCGTGGGGCCAAAGAAGGTGGCGGTCTGGGCGCTTGCCTGAATTGTAAGCAGCAGCAGCGAAGCGGCGAATAAGCAGGCATAGGTTTTGCTCATGGCTAATCTCTTTGGGTGGATTTTTTTGGAATTTCTTTCCCTAGCGCACTCATTCAAAGCCATTGGCGAAAATAAGCAACAATGAGCAGCGCATCACTATTCCCGGAAAGCTGAGCTTGGGCGCTCAAACTTGGGCGCTCAAACTTAGGCGCTCAGACTTAGGCGCTCAGACTTAGGCCAAGGCTAAGCGCGAGCAAGCAAGTTGCAGCCCCTCAAACTTAGTGCAATCCTGCAAGCACCCAGCTAACCAGTCTTGACTCATTTAGGAATAACTTCGGAAGAATTTATTCCTTTAAAAAACAAGCACTTGTGCTAGCCTTTCGCTATGTCTACGCCGCTAATTCCAGAAACTAACGCACAATCGATACGCTATCGCTTTGGTAAATTTGCCATTGATCGCGTAAACGGCGAGCTGAGCACGAATGGCAAACCGGTGGCGCTGGAAGCGAAACCGCGCGATTTGTTGCTGCACTTGCTCAAGCACCGCGAGGAGACTTTGAGCAAAGACGAATTGTTTGAAGCCTGTTGGCCGGGCCGCATACTGACTGAAGGCACGCTCGCCAAAGCGGTGATGAAGCTGCGGATTGCGCTGCGCGACGATGCCGGGGCGCTGATCAAAACCATCCACGGTGTCGGCTATCGCTGGATCGCGCCGCTGCAGATCGACGTGATCCATGCCCGCCCGCCCCTGGACTTGGCGGCGATGCAGCTGAAAGCGGGTGATGTTTTGCCAATGCGCCCGAACTGGCAGCTGCAGCGCGCGCTCGGGCGCGGCGGTTTTGGCGAGGTTTGGCTTGCCAAGCAGTGCAAAAGCGATGCCTGCACGGTGTTCAAATACGTTTTCGACAGCGCCGGCCTTGCGGCGTTAAAGCGCGAAGTCACTTTATCGCGCTTGCTGCGCGATGCATTAGTAAATAGCGATGCATTGGTGCTGCCTACTGACTGGAATTTCGATGAGCTACCCTATTTTATTGAGTACCCGTACTTTGCTGCGGGCAATTTATTGGACTGGGCCGGGAGCCAGGGCGGCCTGAATGAGATCAGCATTGAGAACCGCATCGAGATTGCCGCAAAAATTGCGGATGCATTGGCAAGCGCACACAGCGTCGGCGTGCTGCACAAAGATCTGAAGCCCTCGAATATTCTGATGCGCAAAGATCCGCTAGCAAATGCTTCGCAAACAGGTACTAGTGCAGAACAATGGCAGCCCTGCCTGAGTGATTTTGGCTCCGGTCGGGCGCTGTATCCAGATCGGCTAACGGCGCTGGGCATTACCGCGTTGGGCTTAACCAAAACCGCCGCCGCGAGTGATTC
>JBBQBR010000455.1:0-2994 GCA_038317875.1 Lysobacterales bacterium | reverse complement strand
GCGTATCTTTTGAGCACCAAGCCGCTGAGTAGCATCGAAGATTTACGTGCAACCAAGGTTTGGGCACCAGCGGGGGATCCCGTGGCGGAAGTTGGCTTTCGCTTTACGGGTGCCTCGGTCGTCAAGCTTGCGATTGCGGATGTCTACCCCAGTCTGCAAACTGGTTTGATTGAAACGGTGGGCGGGCCATTACCGCTAATTATTGGCTTTCAGTGGCACACCAAGTTGAAATATATGGCGGACGTGCCGCTTGCGATGACCACTGGTTCTTTGGCGTTTGACAAACGTGCATTTGACAAAATTGCGCCAGCAGATCAAACCATCGTCAACACTGAAGTTGCAAAAGCGTTTGCGCGCTACAACGTGGTCAATTTTGAGGACGGTGCGGCGCGCGCGGCACTTTTAAAGCAAGGCATCGTAGCGACAAAGCCATCGCCGGAGCAACTGAAGGCCTGGGAAGATATCGGCGTGAAAAGTTTGGCTGAAATGACGGAAAAAAAGGCGTTTAGCGCAGAAATTATTGCTGCAGTGCTTTCCGCACGCGCTGAGTTTCGAGCCAAGTAACGCGTGAATCGGGTTGTCAAATAGGTCATGCTCAAGCGCTTACATCAATTTGAAGACGCCGTTCTAGCGAGCTTAGCGCTGCTGTTGGTCGGGTTGGCTGGCTTGCAAATAGCGGCACGTTGGCACGTGATTGCGCAGTTCTTGCCGGATGGCGGTATTCCTTGGGCTGATTCGGTGCTGAAATCAACCGTGCTTTGGTTGGCGATGCTCGGTGCCTTGACGGCGGCGCGCGAAGACAAGCATCTGGGTATGGACGCCTTGGTGCACGTGCTTTCACCGAATAAAAAGCGCGTAGTACGCGCGCTTGCTTTTTTATTTGCCGCCGCTGTATCAGGATATGTTGCCTATTATGGCTATGAATTTGTGCTGTTGGAGCGTGACAGCCCATCCGATGCCAATAGCGTGATACCCGGCTGGATTGTCGCGGCTATTTTTCCAATAGCCTTTTTAGGAATGTCGCTGCGCTTTTTTTTACATGCTGTTAAAGCTGCGCGTGATAACGCGCGCATCGATGTGCCAGATGTTGTAAAACCGGTTGAGGAAAGCGGCTTGTGATCTGGCTAGGCTTAGCGTTGTTGCTGCTTGCCGCTTTCGGCACGCCCTTTTTCGCGTTGATTGCAGCATTGGCGGTATTTGGCTTTGTGTACGCAGGTTACGAACCGACGCTACTGGTGGTCGAATTCAACCGCATTGCTGAAATGCCGGTGTTGGTCGCGATCCCGTTGTTTACGCTTGCTGGCTATGTATTGAGCGAAAGCGCCGCGCCACAGAGGCTGGTTCGCTTGGCAAATGCTTCGGTTGGCTGGATGCCGGGCGGTTTGGCAATTGTCGCAATTTTTGCTTGCGCCATCTTCACGGTGCTTACCGGCGCATCGGGGGTAACGATCGTCGCATTGGGAGCGGTGTTATTGCCGGCGTTACGTCACGGCATGTACGACGATAAGTTTAATTTGGGCCTGCTGACGACTTCAGGCAGCTTAGGCATGCTTTTTGCGCCTGCGTTACCGCTCATTATTTTTGGCGTGGTGGCGCAGCAGCTTAATTTAGAAAATGCGCCGCCCGTTGAGATGCAGCAGCTATTTTTGGCGGGTATTCTGCCGGGTGTGTTGATGATTGTGGCGCTTTCCATTTACGCAGTTGCAATGGCCCCCAAAAACGCGCCATTGCAAACGTTTCGGGTGAACGAGTTTGCTGCTGCGGTGAAAGATTCGGCTTGGGAGCTGCCGCTGCCGATTTTGGTCGCGATTGGTATATTGAGCGGTAAAGTGGCGCCGAGCGAGATTGCCGCAGTTACCGCGATTTATGTGCTGGTAGTCTATGTGGTGATTCGCCGCGAACTGCCATTTCGTGCTTTGCCCAGGGTTTTGCGCGATGCGATGATGTTGGTCGGCGCAATTTTGACCATTTTAGGTATGTCATTGGCTTTGACTAACGTCTTTATCGACCAGGAAATTCCGAACAAATTATTTGATTTGGTGCGCACCCATATCGACAGTAAAATTACCTTCCTGCTGATTTTGAACGTATTTTTACTAATCTTTGGTATGTTACTTGAGGGGATTCCAGCAATTGTGATTCTGACACCGCTCTTGTTGCCGATTGCCGTGGGTTATGGCATTCATCCGGTGCATTTCGGGATTATTTTCATCGCAAACCTGCAAATCGGTCTGTTTTTGCCGCCTGTTGGTATGAATTTATTCATTGCTAGCATGCGTTTTCAACAGCCGATTACGCGCTTGGTGCGCGCGTGCGTACCGTTTTTCCTGATTTTGCTGGTGTGCACGCTCATTATTACCTATGTGCCTTGGCTAAGTTTGGTATTGCTTGGCCCCACGATAGCGCCAAGTTTAGGCCCGTGACGCAGAGCGTTTTTTAGACCTATGCGGCTGCCCTGGTTGGCCAATACTGAGCCATTTCCCGCGCTTTCTGGTGCAATGCATTCCCCCAACGGACTTTTGTGTGCGGGTGCTGACCTTTCCATCCAGCGCTTGATGATGGCATATGCGAGCGGAATTTTTCCGTGGTTTAATGAAGGCGAACCTATACTTTGGTGGGCACCCGACCCACGCTGTGTGCTGATGCCAGAGGAGTTGGTTTTCTCAAAACGCGACATGCGCACTTTGCGTCTGAGTGGGTGGGAAATACGTTCTGACACACAGTTCGCGCAAGTTTTAAATCACTGTGCCGCTCCACGTGCGAACTATTCTGGCGCGGGCACCTGGTTGAGCAACGAAATGCAGAGTGCCTATTGCGCGCTGCACCAAGCCGGTATCGCGCACTCGGTTGAGGTTTTTGATGGCGACGAGCTAATTGGCGGGATTTACGGTGTTGCCGTGGGCGGCGTGTTTTGTGGCGAATCCATGTTTGGTTCGCGCAGCAACGCCAGTAAGGCGGCGCTAGTGGCCTTGGTGCTGGGCCTGGAACGTATGG
>JBBQBR010000454.1:0-3007 GCA_038317875.1 Lysobacterales bacterium | reverse complement strand
GAAGTCAATATGAGGCTTTTGGTGCCCGGGCTAGCCACGCGAATGCGGGTGCAAGCCGCCACGCCATTTTCACCCGGCATTAGTAAATCAACAAGGGCAAGTTCAGGTTGTTTTGCCTTTGCAATAGCGGCGGCACCCAATGCATCAGATGCTTCGCCGACGATTGAAAAATCCGGCAACGTTTCAAAAAACGCACGCAGGCCACGGCGCACCACTTCATGATCATCCACAATGATCATCGTCATTATTCCAGCCATAGCAGCTCCACTTTAGTTCCAACGCGTTCATTGTCCGTCATTTTTTCACCGCAAATTGCGTCAATCGCTTGAGCGTTCGAGGGGGCAAGCGCAGTGTGAATGTTCAAACGCCCTGATGGAAGCCTGCGCGCACGATCTGACAGGTTTTTTAAGCCCATCGTATCTTTGTTTAGTGCAGCTGCTAATTCGAAGCCGCGACCATTGTCGATAACTTCAAGCACATAGGCACCCGCGAATCCTTGCAGCACAATTTTCGCTTGTGTTGCACCACTGTGCCGCCAAACATTTGCCAGCGCTTCGTCAACAATGCGTAAAGCACCAGCAAAGTCAGTTGCGCTTAAGCTTGAGGGTTTGTCGCACGATGCCTGAAAGCTGCAAGCAATGCCGCTACGACGGGCGAAGTCGTCACTGCGCCCACTTAAGGCTTCCTCAAGCGATACCACTTCGATGGAATCGTCAGCAACGCGCAGCTGACCAAGAATTACGTCCAGGTCGCGACGAATTTGTACCGAAAGTAGCTGCGACTCTTCAAGTGCGCGAAACGCAGGGCTGCTATTAAACTCCTGCTGCGAACAGCTTAAAAATTTTGGCAAAACCGCAGCAAGCGCGCCGAGCTGTAACTCCAGCGCAAAGCCGTGTTGCTTCACACTATCGTGCAAATCTTGCGCAAGGCGCTCACGTTCCTCTAAAACCGCAAGGCGTGCCCGTTCGTCCATACGCGCGCGCAACGCGCTGGCAACGTGATTCAGCCGCCGCGTCAGCGCGCCTATTTCGTCGCGGCTTTCATCTTTAAGCTGGGTTGCAAAGCGCTCGCGGCTCCAACCTTCAGCAGCGACAGCAATGCGATCCAAGCGGCGTAATACGACGCGATGCAAAAAAATACCTGCGCCTACGCCGACAAGTAACAAACACGCGACCATCACCGGCCATTCATAGCTAAACACGGACTGCATACGTCGCCAAGGCGGTGAAAGCGCCAGTTCGATACGTACAAATTCCTCCGCACCTGGAACTATGGAATCACTTTTCCAGCGCTGCGCGCCGCTCTCAGCGACCATTGCAGCGCCAGTTGCGGCAACCCAAAGGGAACCATTCGCGCGCCGTAAAGTGATGCGGATTGGCTCAACAGACAATTCTGCTAACACGAACGGCTCGCTTAACCACGTCGAATGTGGATCCTGCAACATCAATCGCGCGTTGTTCAGGCGCAATCGAATTTCCTCTGGCGGGTCTTCGAGGTGCACCGAAATTTGCTGCGCTAAAGACTTTGCTTCGCGATCAAGTGCGCCACTATCAAGCGCGCGCGCAACTGATGCATATTCAAAACTTAATACCGATACTTCAACGGCTAGCAACGCCGGAATGCTAAAAGCGATTAAAAACAGCACGAGCTTGGCCGTTAAGCTGCGCGTTCGCGATGCTTTCATAAGTTCATATGCTTTTAAATCCTGGTCTAAAGCCCGATCCGCCCGCCAAAAGCGTGCGCAAGCGTGGTTTTATCGATGTATTCCAGCTCGCCGCCCACGGGTACGCCGTGGGCAATGCGGCTAGCGCTAACTTGTGCGTCTTTTGCAAGTTCGGCTAGAAAATGGGCGGTGGCTTCACCTTCGACGGTGGGATTAGTCGCGATAATCAATTCCCTTATCGAACCAGAGCGCAGCATTTGTACGAGTTGCTCAAAGCCCAGCTCGGCCGGCCCCATGCCATCAAGCGGTGAAAGGCGCCCGTGCAGCACAAAATATTGCCCGCGAAAACCGGTGGCGGCTTCCAACGCCTGTAAATCGGCTGCGGTTTCAACCACGCACAGCGCGCCGTTTGCCCGCTGTGGGTTCGCACAAATTGCGCATTCCACGTCTTCAGTCAAAGTGCGGCAACGCTGACAGCGAACAACACGTTCGGCAGCGATTGCCAACGCTTTGCTTAACCGCTGCGCGCCGACGCGATCGCGTTCAAGCAGATGAAACGCCATGCGCTGCGCACTCTTTGCGCCAACGCCCGGCAAGCGCTTGAGTGCATCGATTAGCTCAGCGATTACCGACACACGTGATCAACCTTAGCAAGCGCGCGCGCCCCAATAAAACGCGTCAAAATGGCAACTTCAAGCCAGGCGGCAAGCCCATTCCGGCTAAATCAAGGCCGCCGGCCATCGATTTCATTTGGGACTCTTTAAACTCATTAATTTTATTCGCAGCATCGTTGAAGGCGGCGGCGATCAAATCTTCTGCCATCTCCGGGTCATCTTTCATCAAATTGCGATCCACCTCAACGCGTCGCGCGGCAAACTGACCATTCACATAGACTTTCACCAAACCGCCACCCGATTGGCCGATGACCTCCGTGCGCGCTAAAGTTTCCGCTTGCTTTTTGATTTGTTCCTGCATTTGCGCCTGCGTTTTCTGCAGCTGGCTCATCATTTCATTGACATTGAACATCTATTTACCTTCTTGTAAATGACTGTAGTAGGCAGAAATTATATGCTGATCCGGCGTGCAAATTTGCCGCCTAACATCGCATCACGAGTTGTTACACCAAAACGACCCAGAATTCTGTGAATCCAATTAGATTCAACTGAACAACCTCAGTGCGTGCATCTGGCGCCGCTATGGCGGCAATAATAACCTGCTGTCGACCGTCGAAACTCTGGGCGGCGGCAGTGTAAAAACCGAGCTGACTAGCTATACCGTCGCATACAGATTGCGCCCCCAAGGTCAGCGCGCACGCCTTCGCTATTGCCGCAGATAAATCCGAGT
>JBBQBR010000453.1:0-3011 GCA_038317875.1 Lysobacterales bacterium | reverse complement strand
AATTAAGCTTCTACGGCGGGGTCAACGCGGCGCAGCAAGTGCAAGCAGAAGCGCTCACGAAGGAGACATTCGGCATTGACACCGGCGGCGGTTTGCAGATGCCTAAATAATGGGTATTTCGCCCCTACTGGGCTGAAAAATCGTGGTGATTGCATGACCCAGGATCTTGCCCTTATCTCTCGCAATTGGCGTAGTTTAAGCGTTGAGAGCCGATGCAGGCTGCCGTCATGCCGGGCTATCACATTGCGCCCGTTTGGGGCTGCTTTCCAAACACTTCCGAATGTTGAAAAACGGCGCGTGCGCGCCGGGGGGTTCAGGCGGTTGGGGGTTCAGGCGGTTGGTGTTTTTGCTGCTATTGGTCGCGACATTGCTTTGACCATCCAGGTAACTAAGCGCCTAGGCGTAAAGCGCACGCTTTGCGCCATCAGCCAGTTCATCACGCCAGGAACATACACGCGCTGGCCGCGCAGCATGGCCTGAAAACCTGCATGCGCAACGCTTTCGGCACTCGGTAGTTTTTTACCATTCACCAGTGCGGAAGCGTGCATATCCGCCTTGTCTTGGAAGCCCGAGGCGGTCGGGCCCGGGCAGAGTGCGGTCACGGTCACGCCGGTGCCTTCAAGCTCGGCAGCGATTGCTTCGGAAAAGCTGAGTACAAAGGCCTTGCTGGCGTAGTACACCGCCATGTACGGCCCGGGCTGGAATGCTGCGGTGGATGCGGTATTAAGAATTTTTCCACGTGTGGCAATCAGATCAGGTAAGAACAACTTACTCAGAATCACCACGGTGCGCATATTGAGCTGCATCATCGCAAGCTCGGGTGCCAATGCCGAGTGGCTGAATTCGCCGAAGCGGCCATAGCCGGCATTGTTTACTAGCGCGTCGAGCTTAATGCCACGCGTTGTAAGTTCAGCATGCAAATCTTCTGCGCCGCCATCCCGTTCCAGATCAGCGCCAATCACAACCGCCTTGATCTTGTAGCGCTGTTGTAACTCCGCGGCCAGCGTCGTCATTTTGGCGACGCCGCGCGCAGCAAGCACCAAATCGTATCCGGCACTCGCGAACTCTGCGCACAGCGCCCGGCCGATGCCAGAGGAAGCGCCGGTAATCAGCGCAGTCTTTCTTTGTTTATCTTGTATGTTCAATTTAATCCTTAAGCGTTTAAGCGCTTGAACGTATAGCGTTGAAAAAATCGACACCGAAGCGCCGAGTAAAATGCTGCAAGAAAGGCGATCTAGTACTCAAACACATGAAACCTCAGCTAGGTCGACCAAACGTCTGAGGCTTAGCAATGACGCATCCAGCGTCAAACGATAAAAATTTTCGCGCGAGACTCGATCCATTTTGATCAACCCTGCGTGCATCAACACCTTCAAGTGATGCGAAATTGCAGGTCTGGACAACGGCATGCGCTCCGCGATTTGGGACACATTCAAATGCTCATCTTGCGCCAGCAACATCACAATATCTTGCCGAAAGCGATCACCCAAAGCGTTGAAAACCGGCGCACACGCGCGGAAACTCAAGAGCACATCGGCCAAGGTAACTTCAGTTGAATTTGCTTTGTTAGTTGATTTAACGGTCTTCATGGCTTGGGTGAGCTAAAATTCTTAAGCGTTTAATCTTATCGACACATATTATGGGACAAGCAATAGCTTGTAAACCTATCCGAGGCCGCAAACTTTAAACTTGGCGCTAACTTAGTGGGCTTAGCAATCCGCACGACAGACCAACACCCACAAAAATCTAGATTGATTACGTCGCAATTCCAACTGATGACATAGGCGACCCACGGCTGTGCAAGCTACACTTGCCAGATTGCATAGACGCAGAAGTTTGAAAATTATGTCTGATGGAATCATCATTGTTGAACGCTCGGCGACGCTGAGTCATTTAGTACAGCGCACATTGGGTGCAACCGGCGTTACGCCTCAGGCATCATTGAGCAATTATGGCGAGGCCGCAGCCCATATTGATACCCATGAGGTTGCGGCCATTATTTTAGGCTCGCCACAGCGAAATAGCAGTGAATTTGAAGCGCTACTAAGCTTCCTGAAAATTGGCGCTGGGAAGAATATTCCAGTGCTATTGATGGCGAATGAAAAAACGCCGCAGCTAACCCAGTGGCTAAGTGATCGCCGTTTAGCGCAAACGCTACTGTGGGCAAATTTTGGCCGCATTCCTTCGGCGCTAAAAACACTATTGCCAAGTTCGGAAGCGGCACCTGCGAACCATTCAACCCCCTCAGATGTAGGCAAGGTAGAACCCGGAAAAAAGCCTAGTGCAAACGGCACGATTGATTCCCAAGATGGCATTAGAAAGTATCTGATTCCACGCCCGGCGGCGGTGTTGCCAAACGCGAAGCCCTTGAATTTACTGTTTATTGATGATTCCCAAAGCGTGCGCTTTGCCTACAAACAAATGCTGCTCGGCCAAGGCTTCGAGGTGGATGTTGCAGGCTCCATTGCGGAAGGCTTGGCGAAAGCCAATACCGGCACGTTTGATTTAATTATTGTCGATTACTTTCTGCCCGACGGTACTGGCGATCAGCTCGTCACCAAACTCAAAGCTGACCCAAGTACCGCGAATATTCCGATTGCACTGATTACCGGCACCTACAAAGACACCATCATCAAAAAATGCTTGGATGCCGGTGCCGTCGAGTGCATGTTTAAAAATGAAGTGTTGGATTTATCCCTGGCACGCATCAAGGCCTTGGGCCGCTCAATCGATGTGCAAAAGCGCATTGAAACGGAACGATTGCGCTTGGATGGCGTCTTGAACTCGGTCGGCGATGGCGTTTATGGCGTCGACGACGATGGCATTGTCAGCTTCGCGAACCCGGCGGCGTTAAAACTGCTGGGTTTCGTGGGCGCGGATGAATTGATCGGCAAACGCGCGCATTTGATGTTCCATTTTGCGGCCGAAGATGGCTCAACCTTGAGCGAAATGGATTCGCCGATCAGCAAAGCCTATGCCTCGGGCGGCAAGCTGAGCGGTTTTGAGACGGT
>JBBQBR010000452.1:0-3022 GCA_038317875.1 Lysobacterales bacterium | reverse complement strand
CAAGTTGAGCACATGCAGGTTTGTGAAGCCTCGCTACGCGAGGGCCTTTTGTACGACATGCTTGGGCGCTTAGAACACTCTGACCCGCGTTTGAACGCGGTGCGCGCACTTGCAAAGCGCCACAGCGTTGATGTGCAACAGGCAAAACGCGTCAAACTGACTGCGTTGGCCATGTTTGAACAAGTCGAAAAGAGCTGGGAGCTAACTGAAGATGACCGCGAAGCGCTGACCTTTGCTGGGATTGTGCATGAAGTTGGGCTTTCGATTTCGCACACACAACACCATCAACATGGCGCCTACATTTTAGCCAACACCGACCTGCCCGGCTTCACCAAGGATGAGCAGCAAATGCTGGCTCTATTAGTGCGCTGCCATCGGCGCGGCGTGCCGGATAGGTTGACTGAACACCTGCCCGAGCGCGACGTGATGCGCGCGCGCAAACTTGCAACTTTACTGCGCTTGAGCGCGGTGATGCATCGTGACCGAGCTTCAGCACCGATGCCCGCAATGAAGCTAATCTGCGTGAGCAATAGCGCACTGAGGCTGTGTTTTCCGGTGGAATGGCTAAAAGCCCACCCATTAACGCGCGCGGACTTAAAACAAGAATGCGAAGTCATCTCAAAGCTGGGCATTAAGCTTTCGATAGCCAGCGGCATCGCATGCTAAGTCGCTGAAAAAGTTCTAGGCCGTTGACTGGAGAAAATTGCTGGCGCGCAGCTCAGCGCCATGCGGCCCGCGCAGCTCAGCGCCATGCGGCCAGTCAAACTGCCGTGCACGGCTTACGCCTTTGGCAAAGTAACACCGCGCTGACCTTGATACTTACCGCCTCGGTCTTTGTAACTGGTTTCGCATTCTTCGTCAGATTCTAAAAATAGAAACTGCGCGACACCTTCGTTTGCATAAATCCTTGCTGGCAATGGCGTGGTATTGGAGAACTCCAGCGTCACATGGCCTTCCCATTCCGGCTCTAGCGGCGTGACATTGACGATAATGCCACAGCGCGCATAGGTGCTTTTGCCCAAGCAAATTGTGAGTACCCGGCGCGGTATGCGGAAATACTCCACCGTACGCGCCAGCGCGAATGAATTGGGCGGAATAATGCAGACGTCAGATTTAATGTCGACGAACGAGGCCGGATTGAAATTTTTCGGATCAACAATCACGCTGTTGATATTGGTAAATACCTTAAATTCATCCGCGCAGCGGACATCGTAGCCATAGCTTGAAGTGCCGTAGGAAATAATGCGCTGGCCCTCAACTTCGCGGACTTGACCTGGAATAAATGGCTCGATCATGCCTTGGCTTTGCGCCATTTGGCGTATCCATTTATCGGGTTTGATACTCATTTGACGATCCAAGTGAAATTTCAAGCCGAGTAGTTTAGCAGTGCACGCGCATTGCCCCAAGTGGCAAGCTGGGATTCTAAGGACGCGTCCTTGATCATTAGCGATGATCATTAGCGATGATCATTAGCGATTAAGTTGGCATTGTTGTAATTGATTCGGCACTATGTCGTGTACCAATCATACTATTTCAAAAAACTGATGTTCATTGCAAGCTTCATCTATACGCCCGGGCAATACGACGATGAGTTTCACCGGCTCAACGCCATTATCGACGCGCTAGCAAAATCGCTGCCTGGATTTTTGGGCACCGAGTCATGGCAATCGACTAACAATAATCGTCGCAACGCGACCTACTATTGGCGCGACTTAGATACCCTGAAGGCGTTCTCAATGCACCCCGCGCATCAAGAGGCAAAGCGACAGTACACAAAATGGTACGAGGGCTATCACGTCGTCATTTCCGAAGTCGTTCGATCCTATGGCGACGGCGCCTTAGCGCATGCCACGCCGAATGATCGGTCGCAGAGTGCTCAAACGTATGAGCACGGCGTGGGTTTAGCTGAATAGTGGCAATCCCTTCTAAGACGCAAAGTGCGTTTGCCGCGAACGCCGAAATATAGTTTCTTTATGCTTGGCAGCTGAATTAAACCTCTGGCGCAACCGCTTTAGTGTCCCAGCATTTATGAGGCAGCGTTCCTAAAAGGATGAGCGACTTACTCGGGGATAAAGCAAATCCGGATGATCTATGTTTAACGCCCTAAAAAACGGCGCTTTTGTGCGCATCTCGGTTGGTAGTTTTCTGTTGACGCTGGCATTTATGGCGCAGGAAGTGGTGCTGGGCTATGAGCTGTACCGCATCACTAAAGACCCACTCATGCTGGGGCTTTTGGGGTTAGCGGAAGCGCTGCCGTTTATGGCTTTAGCGCTCTTTGGCGGGCATTTAGCGGACCGCATCAATCGGCGCACGCAAATGTTAGTGATGCTGATTTTGATCGCGCTAGCCTCTGCGATGCTGGCAAAAATTGCGCCTAGCCTGCAAGAAAGCGGCGCTACCAGCCATGCGCTATGGGTGATTTATGGCTCAGTTGCGGTTACCGGGTTCGCGCGTGGGCTCTATTCGCCAGCCGCTTCCAGCCTACGCGCACAGATTATTCGCGTCGAGGATCAAGCCAATTCCGCAGCGTGGTCAAGCACATTTTGGCAAGCAGGGATGCTTTCGGCCCCGGTATTGGCAGGCTATTCGTATTTGAAAATTGGCCTACAAAACACGCTTTGGATAAGCGTCGGTTTGACCGCAGCAACTGCGTTTATAACCATTTTCTTGCCCAGCTTGCGCGCCGAACGCAGCGAACATGACGGCGATATGAGCCTTTGGATCAGCATTAAAACCGGCTTTAGCTTTGTATTTTCGCAAAAAATATTGCTGTATTCGATTTCTTTGGACTTAGTCGCGGTGCTGTTCGGCGGTGTGGTGGCAATGTTGCCGGCATTTGCCACCGATGTCTTGCACATTGGCCCAGAAGGTTTGGGTTGGCTCCGCACTGCACCCGGTGCAGGTGCGGTGCTGACCATGTTGCTCGCGGCGAAGTTTTCGCCGACATTAAGGCCGTGGCGCAATATGTTAATTGCCGTCACCGGATTTGGCGTCTCGACCCTGGTGTTTGCGCTCAGCTCAA
>JBBQBR010000451.1:0-3024 GCA_038317875.1 Lysobacterales bacterium | reverse complement strand
GGCTTGTCGAAACGTTAGCGTGTTGGCACCCGGCTGAAGTAGCACCCGAGGCAGCACAAATGCGTTCGAATTAGTAAGGGCACGCACGCCGTTAACCGAAACACCGGAATTACTAGGCCCGGTGTAAGTCCCGTAAAACTGCACCGCGTTGATATTGACGGTGGAACCATCCGGCGGGCCGTTGATTGTTACAACCAGCGCTGTGTTGTCGGGCGGCAAAGTGACGGACGATGCCTGCTCACCGGCTTCGAAGCCGCTTTTGTGGACGGATGTGGGAAAACCGCATTGTTCTTGAGCGCCAGCAAAGGCTGAGATCAAAATCCCTGAAATAAATAACAACTTTTTCACAACTTAACCTTTGATTCATCATGCAGGCAGCATGAGCATGCGCGCAAACCGCGAAAATTTACAAGCGACTTAGGTTGAAACTCGCACCCAAAATGGAGGCACAACTGGCAGCCAGCACGATGGCGACTTTGTTTCTATGCTGATCAATTTTTGCGGTCACTTCATTTCCCTGAGTATAAAGCGATGGTGCAGTTGCTCGTGCAGGAGCGGCTGTCGGCTGCGCTGACGCAGCGGGATTTAGCCGAACGCCTGAAAAAGCCTCGTTCCTATGTCAGCAAAATTGAAGTGTGTGAGCGCCGCATTGATGTGATGGAGCTGATTCACTATTTGCGTGCGCTGAAAAAAATCCGGGCAAATTTGTCAAATTGGCGCTTGCAATCGTCGAGCGTGCAGAGTTGGCAGCAAAAGTGCGGTAGCGGTAGCCCGCAACGCCCGGCAATCCTGTAAATTAGCCGTTTGCCCAACGAACGGCGCACCTTATGGCGGCACTGAACTATGTCTGATCCTAACCACGCCAGCGCGCTAGTCCCGGCGGTTGTGTTTCTATCGGCAGCGGTGTGCGCCGTGCTTTTGAGTAAGCGCCTGAAGCTGGGCGCGGTGATTGGCTATTTGCTGGCCGGCGTGGTGATTGGGCCGCAGGTGCTTAAGCTGATCACCGACGAGCAGACTGTTTTGGCGTTTTCCGAGCTCGGCGTCGTCTTTTTGCTGTTTGTACTGGGTTTGGAGCTTTCACCGCAGCGGCTTTGGGTAATGCGCCGCCACTTATTTGGCATGGGCAGCGCGCAAATGCTGCTGGTGACGGCGGTCATCGCGATTATCGCGAAGCTGTCCGGCCTGTCGACGGCAGCGGCGGTGATAGCGGGTTTTGGCCTAGCGCTGTCCTCCACCGCCTTTACCCTGCAAATATTGGCTGAGCGTGATGAAGTAGCAAGCGAACATGGGCGCGCTTCGTTTGGCGTACTGCTGTTTCAAGACTTAATTGCGGTGCCGGTGCTAGCGTTAATTCCATTGTTCGGGGCGCGCCATACCGAGGCCAGCACGCGGCCGTTTTGGCAATCGGCGTTATTGGTGGTGGCAGCGGTTGCGGGCGTCATTTTCGCTGGGCGCTATCTTTTGCGGCCAATTTTCCGGCTGGTGGCGCGCGCGAAAATGAGCGAGCTATTTACCGCAGTCTCCTTGCTGGTGGTGCTGGGCACCGCGCTGCTGATGCAAAATGTTGGCCTGTCGATGGGTTTGGGCGCGTTTTTGGCGGGCATGTTGCTGGCGGATTCGGAATATAGCCATGAAGTCGAAGGCCATATCGAACCCTTCAAGGGCTTGCTGCTGGGCTTGTTTTTCATGGCCGTCGGCATGAATTTAGACTTGCATTTGCTGCTTGCCAAACCGCTACTGATTTTTGCACTTGTGGCGGGGCTGGCTACCCTGCAAATGCTGTTGATGTGGGGCGTTGCGCGGGCTTTTGGGCAAAGCCATCCCAGCGCATTGCTGCTGGCGGCTTTACTGGCATCGGGCGGCGAATTTGCCTTTGTGGTGTTTAAAACCGCTGAAACCGCCGCCTTACTGGATGTTGAAACGGCTGCGCTGTTGAATGTCGTGGTCGCGGTTGCAATGGGTATTACCCCGCTGTTAGTGCTTGGCGTGCATTTTTTGAGCAAAAGGCTGAGCGTAGTTGCGGCGCGGCCTTTCGATGACATCACGAGCGACGCGGCGAAAGTCATTATTGCGGGCTTTGGCCGCGTGGGGCAGATTCCGGCGCGGGTGCTGGCGGCGCAAAAAATTCCCTTTACCGTGATTGATCCGGATACTGACGCCGTGGATTTTGCCCGCAAATTTGGCGGTCATGTCTATTATGGCGATACCACGCGCCCGGAGACCCTGCGTGCGGCGAAAATTGAGCAGGCGGAAGTGTTAGTGCTGGCGCTAGAGGATATGGAGCTTTCGATACGCACCGCGCGGGTTGCGAAAAAGCTGAATCCGACTTTGAAAATTATCGCGCGCGCGCGCAATCGGCGGCATGCGCACAAATTGATGGATCTGGGCATCGACGATGCGGTGCGCGAAACCCTGCACTCGGCCTTAATGATCACGCACAAAGTGCTTGAAGGTCTAGGATTTAGCAGTGAGGCGGCAGCTGATCGCGTCGCGCGCTTTCGCACGGTGGACGAGAATTCGCTCAAAGAGCAGTTTTTGTTCCACGACGACGAGCAAGCATTAATCCAATCCGCCGCGCAATCGCGCACCGAGTTAGCCGCGTTATTTGAAGCCGACGCAAAAAATGGTGCCATAGGAGCAAATCAATGAAAGCAGCAATAAACCCAGCAATGCCGACTTCGTTAACGATCCGCCGCCCCGATGATTGGCACGTGCATTTGCGCGATGACGCCATGCTGCAAGCGGTTGTGGGCTATACTGCGGTTCAGTTTGCGCGCGCGATTGTGATGCCGAATTTGCGGCCGCCCATCACCACGGTTGCCGCTGCGCGCGCTTATCGGGATCGTATTTTGGCGGCTCTAGCGCCCGGAGCGGTATTTACTCCGCTGATGACGGCTTATCTAACCGATGCCAGCGACCCAGACGAGCTTGAACGAGGTTTTCGCGAAGGCGTATTTGCGGCCGTCAAGCTTTACCCGGCGCATGCCACCACCAACTCCGCCGCTGGCGTCAGTGATATTCGCC
>JBBQBR010000450.1:0-3042 GCA_038317875.1 Lysobacterales bacterium | reverse complement strand
TAGTCGCGTTGGAATCTGGGAATGCGATACGTCAAACCGTTACCAATCATTTTCCGATAAGTATTGTTTTCCGTTTTGAAGTTCGTGGCTGACATCACTTAATCCTAATTTCACGTTTAACAGTTTCGCGCAGCTACTCTTTCAATAGTTGCTTGGCAAACATAAAAACCGTGCGCAGCCTCGCCACCATTTCGCTGCAACTTTAGCTCAAGCTGGGCGATTAGGTCATTTTGCTGCATTTCACCGGTATCTTGTTGTGAGAACAAAGTTCCAGTTAATTCGTTTGCAAAGCCAAGTTGGTGGACAAAAAGTCATGCTTAGGACCGACTTTTAAGCGTTCTGGGCATGATTAGGGTGCGACAGCTCATCATCTTGCGGGATGAATCGCCTGATACTAGTTAACTTCAGCCCAGACTGACCATTCGCCGCGGACAAAAAACGCTACGGGCTCCAAAACATCTTCAATTCCGCGCACCCTGGGGAAACCGCGCCCACCGGCGCTGTCAACCAAGCAATTGCGCCCGGCGTCATGCCGCGTACGGCGCTGCTCTGCCCGGTTGTTAACAGGGCAAGCGCTGATTCCAAGCCAGGGTTGTGGCCGACGATCAGCAGCGGTGTGTGTGGATCGCTGTCTAAAACTGCTAGCAGCTTTGCGGGTGTTGCTTCGTAAATATCGTTGAGATAGTGCACGTTCGCCTTTGGGTACTGCACCAGTAACGCGGCGGTACTGGCGCGGGTGCGTGCACTTGGCGAGGACACAATGCGGGGGGCATCATGCAGGTGTTGTTTAAGCCAGGCGGCAGCGGCTTCGGCTTGCTTGACACCCACTGCGGAAAGCTCGCGCTCCATATCTTTACCGGAGGCCGCTTGTGATTCTGCGGTGGCATGGCGAAATAAAATAATATGGCGCAGATTCGGCATCGCAGTAACTCGCTTTTCTAGGTTGACCGCCCAACGGTAGCAGTGTACCGCGCGATTGCCAAATATGCATTTGACTGACGTTACTCAGCGGCTCGCGTACTATCGCTACTTTCCGCCCGTAAAGCTTCGAAATATGTCCCCGATTACAGCGAATTTACTGAAGCAACTGCGTTTTCCAGCGATTGCCGCGCCGATGTTTATCTTGAGCCAGCCAGAGTTAGTGATCGCTCAGTGTAAAGCCGGAATTGTTGGCTCGTTCCCAGCATTAAACGCGCGGCCGCAGGCGCTGCTGGATGAATGGTTACACCAAATCCGCGAAGCGCTCGATGCGCATAATTTAGCGCACCCAGACCGGTCTGCGGCACCGTTTGCAGTCAATCAGATTGTGCACAAGAGTAATGACCGCCTAGAGCAAGATCTTGCGATGTGCGTGAAGCACAAAGTGCCGATTGTGATCACCTCACTTGGCGCGCGCGCAGATTTGAATCAAGCGGTGCATAGCTATGGCGGCATCGTGTTTCATGACGTGATCAATCAAATGTTTGCGCACAAAGCGGTAGAGAAAGGCGCTGATGGATTGATTTTGGTCGCGACCGGCGCGGGCGGTCATGCTGGTACGCAAAGCCCGTTTGCGTTGGTGCAGGAAACCCGCGCTTGGTTTGATGGCCCAATTGCGCTTTCAGGCGCGATTGCCACAGGCCAGGCGGTTTTAGCGGCGCGTGCAATGGGCGCAGATTTTGGCTATATCGGCTCGGCGTTCATTGCCACCAAAGAAGCACACGCAACTGAGGCCTACAAGCAAGCGGTGGTGGACGGGCATGCCGCTGACATTGTTTACACCAATCTTTTCACTGGCGTGCATGGCAATTATTTGAAGGGTTCAATTGCGGCAGCGGGCCTTGATCCAGAGCATTTGCCGGAAGCGGATCCTAGCAAAATGGATTTTGGCACTGCAGGCGGTGCCGCTAAAGCATGGAAAGATATTTGGGGCTGCGGGCAAGGCATCGGACTTATTGAGAAAGTGCAGTCTGCGGGTGAGTTGATAGATCAATTAGCGACGCAATATGCCGCCGCGAAGGCGAGCTTGCAATAATGCAAAAGCGCTGTGCAAACAAGGCAGTACGTTTTGGTAGCAGCATGTGAGTGCGCTGAATCCAAACCGCTGGCTGCTCGACACGTTGGCAAAATCGCAAGTGCCATTAACCGAAAAGCGCAGCGTGCTGGCAAGCTGGGGTTTTGGCTATCGCCTGGGTGAAATCGGGCAATTTCAATGTGATTTACCTAGTTTGTATCCACACTCAGAAATCTGGCAGTCCAGCGGTCAATTGAAATGTGGGCAATTAGGCGCTGCGGCATTTGCGGGTGATGACGAATTTATGCTGGCAGAAATGCTGCTGCATGAAGAAGAGGGCGGTGGCCTGATTCGCACCAGTAGCGATGCCTACCGGCGCATGATGGATTACACAACCGCAAGCGGCTACCCACACTTGCTGCGTACCTGGACTTATTTTTCTGCGATTAATGCGGGCGCAGGCGAAGCGGAGCGTTACAAACAATTTTGCGTAGGACGGGCGCGCGCATCGAGCGCAAACGAGCTATTGCGGCAAAGCGACCCGGCAGCAAGCGTCATTGGGCGCGTTGGTTCGGCTTCCCCTTGGCTGCATATGATTTGGCTTGCGGGCAAACAACCAGGCAAGCCGGTCGATAACCCTAGACAACAACCGCCACGGCTTTACAGCGCGGCATACGGGCAAGAACCACCGCGGTTTTCGCGTGGCATGTTGCTCAGCAGTACGCGTGGCCATGCAGTCTTGATTTCAGGAACCGCAAGTATCGTTGGCGAGCTCTCGCAGCACCCAAAGGATTTGGTCGCGCAGTTTGCGGAATCCGCTCGAAACATGGATATTGTGCTCGGGCAAGCGGCTTACCAGCTTGGTGTGCAAGCCAGTTTCGGCGCGCGTTCAGTGATGCGCGCCTATGTGCGCGACGAGGAGCGGCAATTTGAAGTCGCGGCATTGATGCAGCAACGCTTCCCTAGTTCAAGCTATTGTGTATTAGCCGGTGAAGTGTGTCGCTCGGAGCTTTTGGTCGAGTTGGAAGCGGTGCACCACTTTTAGTTGC
>JBBQBR010000449.1:0-3043 GCA_038317875.1 Lysobacterales bacterium | reverse complement strand
GGTGGAAAACGTTGAGCGGGTGATGCGCGAAGAAGGCCTGTCGCCACTGGAAGCGACACGCAAGTCTATGGATCAAATTACCGGCGCGCTTATTGGTATCGGCTTGGTACTGGCTGCGGTGTTTGTGCCGATGGCTTTTTTAGAAGGCTCAACCGGTGTCATTTATCGACAGTTTACGGTGACGATTGTTGCGGCCATGGGCTTGTCGGTGGTGGTGGCAATTGTGCTTACGCCTGCACTTTGCGCGACGATGCTCAAGCCGGTAAAGCGGGGCGAACATGCCTCAAACAAGGGGTTTTTCGGCTGGTTTAATCGCAAATTTGATCAAGGCAACAAGCGCTACCAGAGCGCGGTTGGCAAAATTTTAGCCCGCAGCGGGCGCTTCTTGCTGGTATTTGTCGCGCTGACGGCGGCGATGGTCGTTATTTATGCACGGGTGCCCTCATCATTTCTGCCCGCCGAGGATCAGGGCGTGCTCTTCACCATCGTGCAAACACCCGTTGGCGCCACCCAACAGCGTACGCAGCGGGTTATGGAGCAAGTTGAAGAGCACTATCTGAAAGACGAATCCGCGCATGTCGCATCGGTTTTCGCAGTGCAGGGCTTTAGCTTCGCAGGCGGCGGCCAGAATAACGGCATGGCGTTCGTCAAGCTCAAGGAATGGGACGAGCGCACCACGCCAGAGTCCAGCGTCAGTGGGCTGGTTGGGCGTGCAATGCGCGCGTTCGGTGGCATTAAGGATGCGATGGTGTTCGCGCTGGCACCGCCGCCGGTGCAGGAGTTAGGGCAATCGGGCGGCTTCAATCTCTACTTGCAAGACAATGCGGGTGCTGGCCACGATGCTTTAGTTGGCGCACGTAACCAGATGCTGGGTGCTGCTGCAAAAAGCAAGCTGCTCAGCGGTGTGCGGCCGAACGGGCAGGAAGACACGCCGCAGTTTCGCCTCGACATCGACACCGATAAGGCCAGCGCGCTCGGCTTGTCAATCGCTGAGATCAACAGCACGCTGAGCATTAGCTGGGGCGGGCAATATATCGATGATTTCGTCGACCGCAACCGCGTCAAGCGGGTTTATGTGCAGGCAGACGCGCCGTTTCGCATGGTGCCGGAGGACTTTAACTTGTGGTATGTGCGCAATGGTGCCAAGGAGATGGTGCCCTTTTCAGCCTTTGCCACCTGGCATTGGGACTATGGCTCGCCCAGGTTAGAACGCTACAACGGCGTCGCTGCGGTCAATATTACGGGCAATCCAGCGCCCGGCGTTAGCTCCGGTGCGGCAATGGCTGAGATGGAGCGGATCGCCGCCGGGTTGCCTGCTGGATATGGCGTCGCCTGGAGCGGACAGTCGTATCAAGAGCGGGTCGCGAGTTCACAAACGCCGATTTTGTATGCGCTGTCGCTGCTGATCGTTTTTTTATGTTTAGCGGCACTTTATGAGAGCTGGACGATTCCTACCTCGGTGCTGCTCGTCGTGCCGCTCGGTATTCTGGGCACGGTGCTTTTTACCTGGATGCGCGGGCTGGAACGCGACGTGTACTTTCAAGTCGGCATGCTCACTACGGTCGGCTTAACGAGCAAGAACGCGGTTTTGATCATCGAGTTCGCGAAAGCAAATGTGGAGAGCGGGATGGATCTGATCGAAGGCACGCTAGCGGCAGTGGGCGACCGTTTGCGGCCAATTTTGATGACTTCGATTGCATTCGGTTTTGGCGTATTGCCATTGGCGTTGGCCACCGGCGCAGGCTCTGGCGCGCAGCGCGCGATTGGAACGGGCGTGGTTGGCGGCATGCTAACGGGTACTTTCCTTGGCCTGTTTTTTATACCTCTGTTTTTTGTCGTCGTGCGACGGCTAAGCGCAGGGCACGGCAAGCATTCCGCCACTGATACCGCCACTCATGCAGCGCAAGGGAGTTCTTTACATGAATAAGCCATTGATTTTGAGTGCGTTTTACCTCAGCGCAGTGCTGGCTGGTTGCGCCAATCTTGAGCCGCAAGTGCCCCAAGCCCAAGCAGAAATTCCGGAACAATGGCCGCTGGCGCAACCGGATCAGTCAGCGGATTCACCTTTAGCCCGCGTGGCTGACCTCGGTTGGCGGGACTTTTTTGTCGATGCCCGGCTGCAAACGCTGATCGAGCAAGCGCTCAAGAATAATCGGGACTTGCGGGTCGCCCTGCTTAATGTGGAACGCGCACGTGCGCTGTACCGCATCCAGCGCGCCGACCGGTTACCGTCATTTGGTTTGAGTGCGCAAGCATCACGCAATGGTGGCGACGTTGCTTCACGCGATATTGCCACGGTCAGCCTGGGTCTTGCGCAGTTCGAGCTGGATTTGTTCGGGCGCGTGCGCAACTTAAGCGCTGCGGCGATGCAAAGCTATCTCGCGACGGAGGAGGTTAGCCGCGTTGCGCAATTGGCACTCATTGCGGAAGTTGCCAACGCGTGGTTACAGCTTGCCACCGATAGCGAATCCCAGCGCATCGCACAAGCGACGCTGGAGAACTATCAAGCGGCATTCAAGCTCAGCGAGCAGCGCCATGCGCTCGGCGCGGTGTCCGGTCTGGACGTCAGTCAGTCGGCTACATTGGTCGAAGCCGCACGCGTGGATCTGGCGCGCTTTTCCGGGCGTGTGGAAACGGATCGAAACGCGCTAGCCCTGCTGATTGGCGGCCCATTTGATCCACAGCTGCTGCCCAAACAGTTCGAACCGCAAATTAGCGGTGTGCAACCATTGCCGGCTGGGCTGGCGTCAAGCGTGTTGCTGCGCCGTCCGGATATTCGCGCCGCTGAACATCGTCTGCTCGCCGCCAATGCCAATATCGGCGCCGCGCGCGCTGCGTTTTTCCCGTCAATCAGTTTGACCGGCAGTGTCGGCAGTGCCAGCGAGGAGCTGGGTGGCCTGTTTGACAGCGCGAGCCGCAGTTGGAGCTTTTTGCCGCGCATAAATGTGCCGATCTTCCAAGGCGGGCGCTTGCGTGCGGGTTTGGAGGTAGCGACCGCTGACCGTGATATTGCCCTGGCGCGCTACGAGCAGGCAATTCAAGC
>JBBQBR010000448.1:0-3045 GCA_038317875.1 Lysobacterales bacterium | reverse complement strand
ACCACTGCAATCTTGGCGGTTGTTTGCTCCTTTAACAGCTCGTCCGCGCGCACGCTGCTTGGGCGAGCTTTCGCCTCGGGGACTTGTTCGGCGCTCGATGTCATCATCTTGGACGTCATTTCGGTAAACAGTGTCGGGCGCAAACGCATGTAAGCTAATAGCCCGGCAAAGCTTAAGCCTAGTAATGCGAACAGTAACGATGAAATCATTCCTTCAAAGGGTAGCGGCGCATAGGCGTCAGCGGCGCCCCAAGCAAAAATTAGCCGACTTCCAGGTACTGGCGTTGTACCAGCAGAAATCGCGCCCACGCCTGTGCTCAGCATGGTGATCGGATCATTTGCTCCGGTTTGCTGCAGTGCGATCGTACCGCTGCCATTGAAAGCCAGCAATTGTTTGACTACTTTCTCTGCGGGGAATTTACCCAAGACATAGCCCAGAGTGGTGCTGCCTTGCTTTACTGGCGCCACTAAAACCAAGCTGAAACTCTTGTCTTTCTCGACGTGCAGTTGTGCTGGCACGATGTTGCCCGACTGTTGCGCCTCTAACAGTACGTCACTTTTGGCAAAGCCAAACTCCGCATAGCGCCCGCCCAATGCGGCGCTTACGTCGCTACCGCGAATCACGTCAGCATCGCGACATTCGGGGATGAGCGTAAGAATTTCAGCGCGTGCGGCGCTTGCATCAAAGCCTTGCGTTTCTGTGACGAGTTTTAATACCTCAGGACTTTGCGTCGCCTTGACTAGGCTACTGCGCGCACTTTGCGCTTGGGCGGCAAGTTCTTGGGAAAGCTGTGCGGCGACATCTCCAGCGTTTGCCGCTGCAGAGCTGGCGCGAAAGATGCCAAAAGCTTGCCAAAGGCAGAGCGCTGCAAATAATAGGCCCACACCAATTCCAAGCAAAAAAAGTGCCGGTTGCGGCTCTTTATGCTGCGTAGGTGAGTTGGCAACTTCTTGCGCACGTTTAGCAAGTTCGCCGACGGTTACTTTTTTAGCCATATTTTTTAGCCATATTCTCTTTTGATCCCTCAAATGGGGTCGCTGCAATCCCAGCGGGCTTTTTAATGTATGAATCTTGCCACGTCTACGATGCATGCGGAACTAAACATGCGAATTATGAAGCGAATTAGCGCACACCTGTATGGCCATAGCCTCCCGCTGCGCGTTCGGTTGCAACAAAGTCATCCACAATTTGAAATGCCACGCGCGCAATGGGTAAGACGACTAACTGCGCAACTCGGTCGCCGGGCTGGATCGTAAACGCGGTGTTGGAGCGGTTCCAACACGCCATATTGATCGGGCCTTGATAATCGGCATCAATTAAGCCCACTAAATTCCCTAAAACCAAGCCTTTGGCACCTAAGCCCGAACGCGGTAAAAGCACTGCGGCGAAGTTCGCATCGTTCAAATAGATCGCAATTCCGGCGCTGACCATAGCGGTTTCACCCGGTGCAAGCGTCAATTCCTGAGCTATACAGGCACGCAAATCCATGCCTGCACTGGCGACAGTGGCGTAGCCGGGAAGCGGCCATTGTGTGCCAATGCGGGGGTCAAGAATTTTGAGCTGCAGAGCTTTTGTACCGAAATTATCCATAAGATTGTTCATTAGATTTGGTTAAAGATAAGGAATTAGCGCGTGCAAAAGACGCTTGGCAAGGAGTGATTTATTGGCGTAGCCGAGTTCAAGTTCACTGTTTGCGCCGATGAGCACCAAAGCGTTGCCTTCTGCTTCCATGCCAAACCCTGGGCCTACATGATTCGCTGCAATAAAATCCAAACCTTTGCGAATACGTTTTGCACGTGCATTTTCCAATACCGTTTCCGTTTCAGCGGCAAAACCAACTAATAGCGGCCTTTTGGCCTTGCCAGATACTGCGGCACTGACATCAGCAATAATGTCCGGGTTTTTTACTAATGCGATTACGGTTTCGTCGCTCGATTTTTTAATTTTTTGCAAACTTTGCTGCGTGGGTCGGTAGTCAGCAACGGCTGCAGCGGCGATAAACAAATCCGCATTCGGTGCAGCGCTAAGCGCTTGCGCATGCATGGAACGGGCATCGCGCACGTCAATACGCGCGACACCATTCGGGGTGTTAAGTGCGCAAGGCCCGGCAATCAAACTGACTTCCGCACCTGCGCCCGTTGCCGCTTGCGCAATGGCAAAACCCATTTTGCCGCTGCTGCGATTGCCTAAATAGCGCACCGGATCTAGATCTTCGTAAGTGGGTCCGGCGGTGATAACCACGATTTTGCCGCGCAGCCCACTTAAGTCAATATCGTCAGTAGCGGCCTGCGCTTGCAGCAAGTTTATAATCTCTTGAGCTTCCAACATGCGGCCCTGACCGACGTCACCACAGGCCTGTACACCACTGGCTGGGCCGAGGATCAGTGCGCCGCGTGCTTGCAGTAACGACAAATTTTCCCGCACTGCGTGGCTAGCAAACATCTGCTGATTCATGGCCGGCGCAATCACTAAGCGCGCGGCTGTTGCGAGTACCAGCGTTCCAAGTAAGTCATCGCATAGCCCATGAGCCAATTTGGCAATTGTGTTGGCCGATGCGGGGGCAATCAACAAACAATCGGCCCAGCGTGCAAGTTCGATATGGCTCATTGCGGCTTCTGCGTGGCTGTCCCACAAACTGCTGCGCACACTTTCACCGCTCAGCGCATGGAATGTCGTTGCCGATACGAATCTTTCCGCATTTTCGGTCAGCACCACGCGCACGACGCAGCCTAACTCCGTGAGTCGACGCGTAAGTTCACAGGCCTTATAGGCAGCAATGCTGCGAGTAACGCCGAGTAAAATTTTTGTTCCTGCGCTTAAGGCGGGCAGGGTGGGTGCTGAGAACGCTGATTTTGCCATTTATTTTACCCGCGCCAAAATGCCGTCAAGTTCATCCAGGCTAGAGTAGCCGATCACCAATTTGCCTTTGCCACCACCGAATTTACTGCTGGTGTGCTCGATCGATACGCGAGCCCCCAGTTTTTCGCTCAAACTTTGCGCAAGTGCGGCGATATTTGGATCGCCCTTTTTAGACGTGTTTGTTTT
>JBBQBR010000447.1:0-3045 GCA_038317875.1 Lysobacterales bacterium | reverse complement strand
GCGCGCAAAATTGGCGCACGACCGATAGCAAGGACGTTGTGCGGATTATTGACGGCGGCGGCACCGTGCTGCAGGTTTTTGGCCCGAATGGCAACTTAATTCAGACGCATCCCGTGGTGCCACCGTTCCTGCAAACCACTGGCAATCTGATTCTGCAAACGCCCGATAACAACAACTTTTACCTGTCACGCGTGGGCGCAACCTTGAACTGGCAACTGTCAACCCTATCGCCGCCGGCGTCGACGTTGCCGGGCTTTTTGGAGCTAGACGGCAAGTGGTACGCGCTAGGCACCAGCTTCGTGCAGGCGTTCTACGCCCCAAACGATCATTTGGTTGACGCATCAGCCAGTAATTGCACCGCCGCCGGCGCGGCTTTGCCCGCTGGCACCAACCCGCGCGTGACGCTATCGGGCATGACCATCAACCTTGCACCCGCCGAGCCGATCCTGATTGAACACTTAGCCAATGCCGACGTAATCCGCATGAAATCGCGCACCGCAAACATCAGCTGTAATGGGCAAGTCACTTCACCAATTCCGCAGCCTGACCCGATGTTTAAAAATGGCTTTGAGCAAGTGCCGTGAAAGACAATGCCTACAAGCTGCTTAAAACTGAGGCAGGCTACACATTGATTTTTCTTAATCCTGACGGGCGCGAACACGAACTCCACCGTTGGACCTATACGGCCAAAGAATTTAACGATACGGCAGATCGGGCTTTAGGCTGTTTTCCTGGCGCTTTTAATATAGCGTGCGCCCATGCACGCGGTGACGTGCATTCCATGGCAAAACCGAAGGCCAGTTCTCTGTGCCTCACGTCGTATGTCTATTTCAATAGCTACGCCGTCACTAAATGCAGTCAAGATCATTTAGAAGTGCTCCGTATTGGCCTGAAATTCCACTTGTTTACGGTGCGCTCGCAGCTTGGCTTTCATTTTATCGAAGGATCATTGCGCGAGGATTATCACGATCAAGGCGGGCATGATTCGCTCGCCGAGGCGGCTCAGGCGCTGTGTAACTACTTAGAAGAATTCCATCGAGACGAGCGCGCTACACGCGAAGACAACCAAGCTTGGCAGCGTGAGCAAGAGCGACAATATTGATAGCCAAATAGGTCGTTATGGGCGCCTGGAAAATCTTAGCGTACGATTTTTTCCGTTTCGTGGGGTGCAGTTTTTATGAAACATGGTGGCATTACAGCAGTCGAGCGGTTTGACCGCGCGTTGTAAGAACTTCAACCGCTCGTTTGTCGAAGGAAACGAACTCCTCCGCGCCAAGCCACGTGCCTTCCTGCGCAATAACACCATCTGCAAAATCGCCACCCGCAGCCATCATTTCTAAGCCAGCTTCCACCGCAGAAATATTCGTCCGGACGTTCGGTGTATCAACAAGCGCTCGAATAGCGGATGCGATTGCGGGCTTTGATCGCTTGTAACCGCTGCCCAATACCCAAGAAAATTCGCACAGCACGGTAGTCGGTACCGCGATCAACGTAGCCTTGCGAAGCGTCTCTATGGCTTTGGCCGACTGCAGTGCATCATCTCCGACAGCGGCGCGCACCAGCACATTCGTGTCTGCAGTAATTTTCAAATCGTACCCGCCCAACCTGCGGCGATAACTTCGTTCATGGATTCAATAGAAAGGACGGAACCTGCTGGATCCCGTAGACAGCCAAAAAAGTTATTGATGTTTCCGACAGCTCTTTCGGCGCGAACCGTAAGTTGACCGTTTGGCAATTTGGTCACTTCGAGTTTTTTGCCAGGCGTGACACCAAGATGCAGCAGCACGTCTTTTCGAAAGGTCACTTGACCTTTTGCAGTGATGGTTAAAGTGCTCATTGTATTGTTCGCGTGGCCACGGTGTGCCCTACAGATTCTATGCAAACCATATTAATGGAATACCGCCTTACATTCAATGTCCTATGCAATGGATACGATTGCCGAACTTGGATTTTAGTATTGATAAAATAGGTTATCATTACCTAGCGTGTTAGACACGAACGCCTGCGCTAACCTCTTTCTCGGATTGATATGACCGTCAAACTCATCAGCCGAACGGCGTTGCCCGTTCCACTCCAAGTGACTCTGTCTGATGCGCAGTTTCACCACCTCGCTGCCGTCCCTGCAGAACTGGAATGGTTCGCGAATTTGGATAACCTGCAAACCCGGCGCGCCTATCGCGCGGACATCCGCGAATTTCAAACCTTTACTGGCATCACCGCTCCGGAACAATTTCGTCTAGTCGCGCGTGGCCATGTTTTAGCCTGGCGTAAAACATTGGAAGTGCGCGCGTTGTCGCGTGCGACCGTTCGACGCAAATTGGCGGCACTCAGTTCGCTGTTCGAGTATTTGTGCGAACGCAACGCCGTATCGAACAATCCAGTCAAAGGCGTCAAGCGCCCGGCAGTTGAATCCAACGAAGGCAAAACGCCGGCGCTGTCGGATCTACAAGCGCGCCAAATTTTGAGCGCGCCCGATCTCGCCACGCTGAAAGGCAAACGAGACCGTGCCATTTTGGCGGTGTTGCTCTATCACGGTCTACGTCGGGCTGAGCTTTGTGCGTTAAGCCGGCGCGACATCGAGCAGCGGCGCGGCGTGAATCATTTGCGGGTTGATGGCAAAGGCGGCAAAGTGCGCTACGTGCCGTTGCACCAGGGTGCGGCAGGCGCAATTCAAGAATACTTGGACGCCGGTGCATCCAACACCGACAACGCGCCGCTGTTTCGCTCGATGCGCGCAAATCAGCGGCTCAGCGCCCAGGGTGTCTATAAAGACGTGGTGCTTAAATACGGTGCTGAAATCGGCATTGTCGGCATGGCGCTCTTCGGCCCGCACGTGATGCGCGCCACCGCCGCGACCAATGCACTGGAACACGGCGCGGATATTGCCAAAGTGCAGGAATGGCTTGGTCATGCCAATATTCAAACGACGCGAATCTATGATCGCAGGCACTCGCGGACTGAAGATTCACCGACGTTTCGGGTGGCGTATTGAGCTGGCGTCTAAAGTTCGATAAGCACGAACAAGCTATTGGTTACGCAGTAATT
>JBBQBR010000446.1:0-3058 GCA_038317875.1 Lysobacterales bacterium | reverse complement strand
TCGGCGAACTTGACGTTTAGCCGGACCATGCTTTTGCTGCCCGCTCGCTGGAGTGCTAGACCGAACACACCAAACTCCCGCCTCGGTTTTGTTGTGCTCAGATGCAACAGCGCTTGCGGATGCGGCCCTTGGCCAGCGATGGTGCCCGCCCACGGGGGCATTGGCTGCAACTGATATGGGTGATTCGACTTCAGCCCAGAAAACACCCAGATATAGGGGCTGATTGCCATGCGCGGCAACGCATTGATGTCGGGATAGGCAAACTTACGATTCCCCGACAACTGAATCGGCACGTCAGTGTTGGGTTGCAAACCTTGAGTGGCAAGCTGCATGCGAATGTTCGCTGCCGTATCTGCATTCGGCATCCTGCTAAATTTTATCTGCAGCCCATCCTCGGCAAAGCAGTTTTCCACACAATAAAGCTCGACACGAAAATCGGGGATCGGCGCATAGCCAGTCAGGACTTTTTCCACACCGATATTGTTACCGACGTTTGATGTTAGCCCCGCTGTTTGAACCAGCTGCAGATCAGCCGACGCTGCCAGGTCTAGCTCAGGTGCCACTGGATTGCGGGTAGTTAATGACAAAGCTTTCCCTTTCAGTAAACGTCGATATGGGTGCAGCCGCTATTTTTGCCGCCCAGCGGCGCGCGCCCTGTTGAAAATACAAATGCGTCGCTACTGAGTCTTCACTAATCGGGAAATCCGAATACAGCGTCACTCGCGGCAAGCCCCGCGCATCTGTGTCCTGTGATTCTAATAATAGACTCGGCAGACCGGTACTAAAACTACCGCGCAAACGGCGATTGCGGCCCTGACTGGCGGTTTGCAGCGCACCGGCTTGGATTTCAAATTGCAGGGTGGAGGGGCCAGGAATGTCCACTGGATCAATTTGCAAAGCGCCGATCTGGCATCGAATTTGCTGATTACTGTCACGCTCAAATTCGCAGTGCCAGTCATGACTCGGCTGCGTGCGCAGCAGCTTTTCCACGGCTCCTGCCTCGGCTTTTAAAGCTACATCGCTCACAAAGCTAAGCTGGTGGGACTCAACCTGAGCTAGCCTAAGCGTGGCGTCCGCCGCCAATACCGGCGCGCTAAAGCTAAAGGTTAGCCATAGCAATGCTTGGCATAGCCTTGCCGGCCATAGCTTTGCCGGCCAACTCGACTTGCAGGCGTTCGCCCACACCATTGCACCGCTAGCATATGTATTGCGCATGTTTGAACTCCAGCTCTGCTGTGCTCAAGACTACGCCAAATAATGCGCGTAACCATGACGCTGCGCGCAGTCAGTATTCCAGGCGCAAGCCCAGCTGCACCTGCCGGGGCGGTGCGATTTGAATGCCTCGGGTGCGGTCAATGATATAGCGCCGATCAAAGATATTTTTGACGGTAAAAAAGCCGCTCCAGGCGGAGTCGAGCGGCGTGTAGTTCACCGTCGCGTTAGCGATTGCATAGGCCTTGATTAAACCAAATTGGCCGCTGGCATCGGCATCAGTGCGATTAGCAAAATCACCGAACTGCTGACCGACGTAAACGCCCTCAATTGAGGCATCCCAACGCGCATTAAAGTGTTGCCCGACGCGCGCAGTCAGCGCGGTTTTAGGCGCGTACGGCAGGCGTTTGCCGGCGCCACTGCCAACTAATGGCGCGCCACCGATTACTGCCCGCAATGGCGATTCTTGTCGTGCGGTTGGTAACAGGGTCAGCGCGACGTTTAAATAGCTTTGGCCGGTATTGAGTCCAAACCAGTCTTGCTTATTTAGCCCAATCATCAGTTCCGCGCCCTGATACAGCGTTTCACCTTCGGCCAGCGGCGTGTTGCCACCGGCAATAGACCCGACCGAGATTTGGCGTAAAAAGTGATTGCGAAACAGCGCGACTTCATACGTTAAGCCGCTCGCGTCACCGCGTAAACCTAGCTCCATATTGCGGCTGTCTTCGGCGTCTAAGTCGACCGAGCCACCGTTATTGTCAATAATGTCCTCCGCGCGCGGCGGCGCAAATCCACGGTGTGCGCCCCCAAAAAATGCCAAGTGTTCGCTGCTTTGGTAGTTGATGCCCAAGCCTGGAATAAAGGTGGTCAGCGATTCTTCACCCGCGCGGTTGGTCAGACGATTCAAACGTCCAAACTCGATGCTTTCGACGCGTACGACTGGCACCACTGCCAGCGCGCCAAAGTCAAAGGTGTTGCTGATAAATCCAGAGTACGCGCGCGTGGTGCGGCGGTTGTTTTCAACGCGCATCCCGTCGCGGCCGCGCGCTGTGTTGGCATTAAGCTGGCGCCGCTCCTGCGATTCGTCGTGGATGCGCAAGCCAAGCTCAAGCTCCGAGTTCGCACCCAAACCCTGCCACTGCGTGCTTAAACGCGGCTCGATGCCGTAGGTTTTATACAAGCGCAGTCGGCCCTGAGCTGAGTTGCAGCCGTCAAAATTGACCCGCTCGCCGCGCAGCCGCGCATCGCGAAACGCCGTACCGCACTGCGTGTCGGTGCTGGTGCTGCTTTGGCGCCACCAGTCGCGATCAAAGCGAAAGGCATAGACGTTAGTTGAGAGCGTCGTTGCCTCGGAAAAATACCACTCGTGCGTCAGCGAGCCACCAAATCGCTCGATGTCAAAATTCGCGTTTTGATCAAAACCATAATCAGGGCCAAAGTTGCGCAACTCTGCTTCCGTAAGGCCAGAGTAGCCGACCTGCGAATCTTCGCGCAGATAATTCAAGCGTGCGGTGATGGCTTGGTCGTCCGCCAAAGTACCCGAATATTTGAAATTGAGATCCGTTTGCAAAAGCTCCAAGGTGTCGCGCGCGCCGTCCCCCTGTTTGTGCACCAGATCAAACAGTGCGCCAGCGCCATTAAGCCGCGCGTGCGCATTTGCATAGCCGCGATTGCCAGCAGTCAGTGCGATAAATCCGCTCTGTTCTTGCGTCGGTTCGGGTGTAATGTAGTTAATCACCCCGCCAATCGTTTGCGGCCCAAAGCGCAGCATGCCCACACCTTTAAGCACCTCGACACGCTCGTAGCGATCAATGGGCGCGTGGTAATAGCTGGCGTTGTCGCCATA
>JBBQBR010000445.1:0-3066 GCA_038317875.1 Lysobacterales bacterium | reverse complement strand
ACTTCACCGCTGTCACGCAAAACGCGGATTGCGGTATACGTTTTTGCATGCGGATTCGCCGCATCAGATTGCGCATCGGGTGCAAATTCGTCTTTTTTCGTCGCATCGTCTAGCGGCGCGCTTGCCCCAGATTGCGCCGGTTCACTGCGCATGGTTGCTTGCGGAGCCTGGCTAGCTTGCACTTTATTCGATGCTGTTGACGCAGCCTTTTCTTCTTCGGCTGCGGCAAGTTGTTCGATTGTTTTGGACATTGGCACGGGTGCTTCGGCAGTTTCGACAACAGCATTTTCAGCGGCCAAATTGACGGCTGGCGTTGCATCCATGCTGCTACGTCGACTGCGCGTATCTGCGGCTCGCAGGTCTGCAGATGGCGTGCCCAATTTAGAAACGGCTAAATCGCTCTCTTCAGCGGGCATCGACGCTGGTGCGCTAGCGGCGGCTGGAACGATGGGCCGAGCAACTGCGGCATCTGTAGTCTCGGGATCAACGGGTTCTGGTGCTGGGCTCTCTGGCGCGGCGGAGATGCGACCAATTGCCTGCTCAATCGTGCGCTCATGGCTCATTTTCGCCTTGTCCGCGCTACCCGGCATTGATGCGGCCGCCGACTGCTCGCGGCTGCTGTCAAGCGTCGCTTCCTGAAGTGGGGCAGCTGCAGGTGCTTGATCCGCAGCAGCGCCTGGCACTTCATATTTGGACGCTTGGTAAATCGGCTCACCGTATCCCTCGGTGTCTTGAAAATTGGTGCGCGCTAAAATTGCGACAAAGCCAATCGTTGCAACACTGGCAGCTAACGCAAAGGGCCATCGTCGTCGGCGCGCGCGCGCGTTTGTTTTGATTGACCTGAATCCGTTCGCATCGCCGCTGGCAAAATTTGTTTCGACGCCGGCAGGCACCGTATTTGTCGAGTTGACCGCGCGTGCGGCAAGTGCTAGCAACTTGGCGTCCAGCGCGGGTGGCGGCATCGGATCGCTACCTGAATGCGCCAAATAGGCATCGAGCACGCGCTGATGACGCCCAAGCTCGTCAGCGGCTTTGGAAGCGTTGGCTTTAGGATCGCGCGTATCCATTAGGCTAGGTTCTCCATCAGGCTAAGCTCTGCTTTAATTTTGCTAATGCGTAGCGCAATCGAGACTTGACCGTTTCGCGGCCGTGCCCGGTAAGCACGCCAATTTCCACCAGGCTCAGCTCGCCCTCGGCACGTAACAGCACAACTTCGCGCTGCTCAGCGGGCAATTCCGCCAAGCTTTGCATCAGCCGCTGATGCGCCTCGGCGCTGATGCTCATGTGCTCAGGTTCCGCATCAGAATGCGCGGGAAACTGCAGCACGTTGTCGTCCATACTGGACTCGGGTGCGATGTTTTTGTGGCGCAATCGATCCATCGCCAAGTTATGACCAATCCGAAACAGCCATGCGCGAAATGGGGAGCCAGTAGCCTCCGCATTTGCACCCGCCGAAACGTAGCTTTCACGCGCAACGATCACGCGTTGCCAGGCATCCTGAAATAGCTCCTCACCTTCTGCCGAGCTGCCAATTAGGCGCGTCAAGTAGCGCCAAAATGGCCCACGGTGACGCGTATAAAGCACCTCAAACGCCCGCGTATCGCCAGCGGAATAGGCCTGCATCAGCGATTCATCGCTTGCCGCAGTTAATACCGGCGCGAGCACCGCAGCGGCGCTTAGATAAAGGTGCAGGGTGGTGGCAAGTAGGCTCATCGGGGTGCAAACGGGTCAGAAAGAAGATTGGGGTTAGCGCGACAGTTTAATTTTAATAATGACCTGAGTTACGCAGCCAGCCCATAACTTTTCAACATCGCTGCAACTTCCGGCTCCCGCCCGCGAAATGCGACGAAGGACTCTAACGCCGGGCGGGCGCCGCCAGCGCTGAGCACTTCTTTGCGAAACCGTTCGCCGCATTCGCGATCAAAGGTAGCACTTGCTGGAAATGCTGCGAATGCATCCGCTGATAATACTTCTGCCCACAGATAGCTGTAATAGCCCGCACCATAGCCGCCGCCAAATATATGCGAAAAACTATGTGGGAAGCGTTGCCACGCGGGTGGCAAAAGCACCGAGGTGCGCGCGCGCACAGCGGCTAAAATTTCATGTACTTGCGCCAAGCTGGGTGCCGGTACCGCCAAATGGATCGAAAAATCGAACAGCGCAAATTCTAATTGGCGCACTAAAAACAAACCGCTGTGAAATTGCTTGCTGGCCAGTAGCTTGGCTTTTAACTGCGCGGGTAAGGCGGCACCTGTTTCATGATGGCGGCTTAGCAAGTCGAGCGCTTCTGACTGCCAGCAGAAGTTTTCCAAAAACTGGCTCGGTAATTCGACCGCATCCCATTCCACGCCTTGGATGCCACCGACTGCAGGTACATCGACTTCGCTCAGCATGTGGTGCAAGCCGTGGCCAAATTCGTGAAATAGCGTCACCACGTCGTCATGCGTCAGTAAGGCGGGTGTCGCTTCGCCAGCCGCATTTTGATCAGTCTCATTTTGCGCAGGCGGCGCGAAGTTGCAGTTCAAATAAGCAACCGGGCGCCGATGCTTACCCTCAGCGCGCCGCTGTGATCGACAAACGTCCATCCACGCACCTGAGCGCTTTTTCGGCCGCGCAAACGGGTCAATGTAGCAGCTAGCGATCACACCACCGTCGCGCAGCAATTCAAAATAACCAACATCGCTGTGCCAAACGGTGGCTTCAACTTGGCGTACCTGTATGCCAAAAACGCGCTCAAGGACGTTGAACAAGCCCTGCAGTACGTACGGATAGGGGAAATACGGCCGCAATTGTTCATCATCAAAACCAAGCTTCGCGGCTTTGTATTTTTCACTGACAAAGGCAATATCCCACGGTTCAAGCCCCGGCAGGGCAAGCTCAAGTGCTGCAAAGTCACGCAGTTGTGCCAATTCCGCTTCTGCTGCGGGGCGCGCTTGCCGCAGTAGGTCATCCAAAAATTGCATCACCCGATTCGGGTCGGACGCCATTTTCGTCGCTAAAGACTCAGTTGCGGCGTTTTCAAAGCCAAGAAGCTGTGCGGCTTCTAGCTTTAACGCCAGCATTTTT
>JBBQBR010000444.1:0-3078 GCA_038317875.1 Lysobacterales bacterium | reverse complement strand
GCCAAGCATGGGCCGGTTTTTATTACGGATCGTGGACGCCCGGCACATGTGCTTTTGAGCATTGAGGACTATCGAAAGATGGCTGAGGCGGAAATGACGATCATGGACGCCCTCAGTCAAGAGGACGTATCCGATTTTGAGTTCGACCCGCCGCGTATGACTGACTTCCCTCGTGAAATTGATATTTCCTGATATCTTTGCGCGCAGCTGAACTTCATGTTCCCAATCGCCGCCCTGGTGCAGAAGCGCTAATCGCGGCAACGGCGCTGGTTCATGGCCTAACCGTGGTTACTCGCAACGTTGCAGACTTCGCGCCGATCCGCGTTTCAGTGCTAAATCCCTGGCTGCTTGAGAATTCCTGAGGGCTAATTTTTGCGCACCACACATTACCAATTGACTTCACTACTTTGAAAGCGCAAGTTAATTCGCACTAAACGTCCCGATTGATACCAATAGGAAGGCTGTGATGCGAATATTTGCGATTTTAATAGCGCTGTTAGCAACGTCGATGGCCCTGGATGCCCAGGCACCAGCAACCCCAATAGCAGCCCCGCCCACAAACACAGTGCGCATCAATAATTTTGCGAACTACATCGCGCCGTCGGTGTTGACTGACTTTGAAGCCAAAACCGGCATAAAGGTGGTTTATGACACCTTTGACAGCATTGATACGGCGCAATCGCAGCTGCTGGCAAAAAATTCCGGCTACGACATCGTCTTCGTTTCAAGCACGCCTTACGCTGCGGAATTGCTCCAGGCATCCGCAATTGCCAAAATAGACAATCTTTCGCTGCGCAATTTTGGCAACTTAGACGCCAGCTTCCTGGAAGAGTTGGCCAACATTGATCGGCGCAACAGCTATCTAGTGCCATATTTGTGGGGCACAACTGGCATCGGCATCAACTCGAAAAAGGCGGCAGAGGCCTTTGGCGCTAACGCCCGCCTCGATTCTTGGGGCTTGCTTTTTGATCCGGCGATGGCGGCTAAATTGTCCGGCTGTGGCATTACGCTGTTAAATGATCAAGTCGAAGCGATTGCAGCGGCACTGATTTATTTGAAGAAATCCCCCAGCTCAGTATTGCCAGCGGACATGATTTTGGTCGAAAACTTGTTCAAGAAAATCCGACCCTATATCAAAACGTTCACCTCAGACTATGTCGATATGCTGGCTACCGGTGAAGTCTGTATGGCGATGGCCTACTCAGGCGATGCAATTCAAGCCCGTACGCAAGCCGCCAAGGGCGTGGCGATTGGCTATGTGCTGCCCAGCGAAGGCGCAACGCGGTTTTTGGATGTGATGGTGATCCCAGTCGATTCAAAAAACATCAAGGGTGCACATTTGTTTATGGATTACATTCTCGATCCGCAAGTCATTGCGAAAATTTCGAACGAGATTGGTTACGCCAACCCAAACCCGGCGTCGCTACGATTTTTAACCCCCGCTGTTCGCAAAGATACCAGTATCTATCCGACCCCTGAGGTCGCCAGCCGACTTGTCGATTTAAAACCGATGTCCGCGGCCGATAACGCGATTCGAGAAGCACTGTGGCAAAAAATTAAGCAGCCGGTGAAGTAAATTGGATTGCTACTACATTTTTCAGTCGGGGCCTACAGGCTATTGCAATGCCTGATTAGTTCCATTCCTCAGTGACTTGTTCGTCATCCTCGCGAAAGCGGGGATCCAGGCGGCAAGTGCACAGTTCAATCCATGCGAAGCTAGCGGAAGCTGGATTCCCGCCTGCGCGAGAATGGCGATTTGAAGGTTACTGAGGATTGGCGCTAATCAGATCGCCATTTAATTGCCTCAAGGCCGCTAAAAACTTGGCATCCGATTTAACGCATTTGAAACGACGCTCGAAATTTTACTGAATTGTAATTTACCGCATATTTCATTCGCGCCTGCCTTTAATAGCGCCAAGTTTCCAGCATCGTGCGACGACACAGCAATTGCATACGGACAGGACGTCATCGCGACCAAATCGGGCAACAGATCTGCACCTTTGCCGTCATCTAGATCGTAATCAAGCAAAACCAGGTCAAAAGATTTCGTTTTAAGAGCTTGCCGAGCTGCTTCAAGACTAGGAACGATGTTTATGTCATGCTGCGAAAGAAACAAGCTAGTAACCTGCGCCGCGAAAATTGCATGATTTTCGACATAAAGAATTCGAGCCATTTTTTGGGTTCATAAGCACCTCGAATGTGAGGCGACACCTGCATCGTCGCGCGATTTGTTGGTGGCCACAAGGTGAGCTTTACAACGAGCAATTCTGCCGCACAGCGCATACCATCAACACCACCGATTTGCTCTGGAGTTAGACCTATGTCCGTCGCCGCGCAATTTTCTGTTGAATTTGTCCAGTGCTTGAACTCAGAAGGCATTTTGACCGCAACACCTTCAGCCCTGGCCAATGACCTACCCGCTTTGCGCGATTTATTTCAGCGCATGCTCTACTTGCGAGTGTTCGATACCAAGGCGATTGCGCTGCAGCGCACCGGCAAGTTGGGCACCTATGCCTCGGCCTTGGGGCACGAAGCGGCACATGTCGGAATTGGCGCTAGCTTGCTGCCACAAGATTGTTTTGCGCCGATGTATCGGGAATACGGCGCGCAGTTTTATCGGGGCGTCAAGCCTAGGCACGTGCTGATGTATTGGGGCGGCGATGAGCGTGGCAATCTTTTTGCTGGCGCTAACAGCGACTTGGGCGCGCTTAATGATTTTTCTTGGTGCGTGCCAATCTCGACGCAGTGTTTGCACGCGGCCGGTGCGGCAATGGCATTCAAATATCGCGGCGAAGCACGCGTGGCATTAGCCGTGTGCGGCGATGGCGGCACTTCTAAGGCGGATTTTTACGGCGCAATCAATATCGCAGGCGCGCAGCAGTTGCCCTTGGTTTTAGTGATTGTGAATAACCAGTACGCAATCAGCGTGCCGCGCGCGAATCAAACGGGTGCAAAAACCTTGGCGCAAAAAGGTCTGGCCAGTGGCCTACGCAGCATTCAAGCGGACGGCAATGACATTTTAGCCGTACGGGCCGTGCTAGATGACGCGGTGGCGCTAGCCCGATCGGGTGGCGGTGC
>JBBQBR010000443.1:0-3085 GCA_038317875.1 Lysobacterales bacterium | reverse complement strand
GGTATTAATCCCTAAAGTAAGTGCTTTGCCGCCATCCAGGATCAAATCATGCTGCCAATCACCCTGCAAGCGACGCGTGCGAAAGGTCTGGAAAAAAACCGGGGTGTCGATTACTTCCTTGGCATAGCCCAAACGAAACGTTTGCGCATAGCTCTCCGAGTTTTGATACACCGCGCTCATGCCAAATTGGCGCTGCACCATCTGCGAACGGCCATCGTCAAATTCCACGTCGCTGGCACTGCGCAGCGCGTTTGCGCGGATATTCAGCTGTTCATTGGCTTGCGTGTCGGCTGTGACAAGCGCGCGTTCGACATAACTGGCGTCCCGATCTGGATCGAAGCTAAAGCCGTTTACATTTTGCGAAGAGTAGCCCTGGCTGCCGCGCCGACTGAGAACAATCCCAATACCGCCGCGTTCGGTGCGATAACCATTGCTTGCGCTCAATCTAAAGCTATCGTAACGCGCCACGCCCACTTCAACGCTAGGCGTGGCAGGCGAACGGGTAAAAATCTGAATCACGCCGCCAATTGCATCCGACCCGTATAACGCCGCCAGCGGTCCGCGCACCAGCTCGATGCGCTCGATCAGCTCAACAGGTAGGCCTTCAAAAGCGTAACCGCCGGTATTAGCACTGGCCACGCGCACACCGTCAATAAGTACCAGCACGTGATTCGGATTCGTGCCGCGTAAAAAAACGCTGGTCTGACTACCTGGCCCGCCGGTTCTGGACAAATCCACGGCGGCAAAGTGACGCAGCAAAGTCACTGTGTCTTGCGCCTGGATCCGTTCAATGTCTTCGCGCGTCAAAACGCTCACTGACGCTAACGCGGTATCCACCGCTTGTGGTCGCTTCGCTGCGGTAACAACGCTTGGTAAGGTAGGTTCGCTCGCAATTGCGGGGGGAAGCGCTAAAACGGTGCCCAGCGCGATAAAAAGTAAAGTCTTTTGCATAAAATCAGCCTTCAAAAACGTGCGCACCCGCACGGGGTTGCAGCGCTAAAACGAGGCGATCAGCAGTAATGGCACGGCAGGCGCCGTGCAAAAGCCACAAGCCGCCAACGCCCTCCGCGCTGCTGTTGTATTAGTCACAGGCCGGTCTCCGGGCTAATGAGTGCGATTTGAGCTAGGCCCAAAATCGCCAAAACGCGTGAACCTTCCCAGGGTTTCAGTCAGTGCAGACTGTTACCACCAGTGGCGAATACGCGCATTGATGCTCACTTACCGTTGCGGGGGCAGCGCTGGCTTCAAACCAGCTTCCCGTTTCACCCCAAGCCCGCGTTGTTTCCGCGCACTTAGGACACCTGTAACCGCGCAAGTTTGTCGCGCAAGTGAGGAAAATACAAACAGTCACTTCGCTATACTGACGATTCCTTCAGCCTGAGATGCCAAAACAAATGCGTAAGCTATTGATTACCATCGCCTTATCAATCGGCGTCGCACACGCCGCGCCGTTCACACTCAGCAGTCCAGATTTAGTGCTAGGAAAGGCGATCTCAAACAATTTTGTCTTTTCAGGTTTTGGCTGCAGCGGCAAAAACATCTCCCCCGCACTCAGTTGGGCGAATGCGCCAGCAGGTACCAAAAGTTTCGCGCTTTTGGTGCACGACCCCGATGCACCCACGGGTGGCGCAGGCTGGTGGCACTGGGTATTGCTCAACTTACCCGCCGACACCACCGGTTTGGCGCAAGGCGTGGGCACTGAAGACGGCAAACAGCTGCCCGCAGGCGCTTTGCAGGTCAGCACTGATTTTGGCAAAGCCGGCTGGGGCGGCCCCTGCCCGCCCGTTGGCGATAAGCCACACCGCTACAACTTTACGATTTATGCGCTAAAAACTGAGAAGCTAGAGATTGCACCGGGTTCAACGGCGGCGCTTGCTGGCTATATGGTCAATGCCAACACCTTAGCAAAGGCGAGCTTGACTGCGAAGTACGGGCGGGCTAAGTAGCTTCAGCTTACGACGCGCTGTCCGTATATTCCGGAATTTAAAGGAGCGTTTAAAGAATCGTTCGCCCTAAGCCTGTCGAAGGGCAGAGCCCTGCATTTTCTAACGGAGCGTTGAGTTTGATGCTTTCGTTAGTCATGATGAGGACCTGCACTTCGACGAATTCAGTGCGAACGGTGCTTTCAATGGCATTAGAATTCACAAACTTTAGTATTCCGCCGCATTTTACAAACGTTAGCGCACACTGATTCCCATTTAAATTTCAGGCCATGCTCATGAAAACCAGCGTCATAGTTGCCCTAGTTGCGTCCTGCATGCTTTTGAGTTGCGCTGAAGTACCGGCTAAAACTGCGGCACGCAAACCTGCGACAGTGGACTACAACGCATTAGCGGGCGAAAGTGTTAGCACCGTGTTTTTTTCCAGCTTATCCGGTTGGCAGGCAGTTGATTCCACCGCGACTGGATACGGGCCGACCCAAATAATCGTGCGCACAGGCGTTAGCAAAGCGTACCTTTTGACGCTGTATGCGCCCTGCCGCGACCTAGATTTCAGCGTCCAAATCGCGGTCACCAGCTCGGGCCATCAGCTCAGCGCTGGCTTTGACAAAATCCTTATTCCGCGCCATGAATCTTGCCGCATCAAAACGATTCAGCCTATTGATTTCAAGGCAATGCGCGCAGCCGAAAAAGCTACGCGTTTGGCAAATAAGGCGACCTAGGCTTTTCAAGGTATTGATTACTTCCTAGTCATTGTGAGGAGCTTGGCGACGTGGCAATCCATTTTTCGGATTGCCACTAGTCATTAAAACGGATTGCTCCGCGATCTTTCGTTCTATGTAGTCGAGTGCATCCTGCTCGCTAGAGTGCACGGCACCTTGCGTGGCAACGATCTCTTTACAACACTTGTTCAACAAGCTCGGGTCAATCTGACCGCCTTTCGTAATGCGGCCGACCGCCAACTTGAATGCATGAATGGTTGGAATATCAACAGTTTGTAAGGCCGCGTCGATCATTTCGCTGGTGATCCGGGCATCTCGGACTAGGATCTTAACGTACTGTGTAATTACTTCTTTTTCCGCTTTCCGGTATTGTCCGTCTGCCTTGACTACGTAGTAGACGACTTTCAGGGCGTCGAGATAGTC
>JBBQBR010000442.1:0-3097 GCA_038317875.1 Lysobacterales bacterium | reverse complement strand
GCATTAACGGCTTGCCTTTGGTGCGCATGACCTTGCGCCCGAAGGCTTTGCCGTTTGGGCAGCGGTACAGCACCACGCGGTCGCTCAGGGTCGCATCGACAAAATGCAAATAGTGGCTTTCGATGTAAATCATCTTGCCGCTGGTCAACTCGAAGGCATTGCCTTCGTAACCGGAATACAAATCCGCCGCGTAAATGCTGGTGGCGAAGAGCGGCGCAAGCGCAAAAAGGACAAAAGCTTTCATGCTGGGCTAGCCATTAAATTCACAGGATTTGCGAGCATACCGAAGGCAAGCAACAAAATCGGTAGTTTTCGCTATACGCCGCCTATTTAGCGCCCAATTCAGCCTTCGCTAAGCTGACCAAATGAACTTCATCTGGGCCATCTGCTAAACGCAGCGAACGTGCAGCCGCGTAGGCGTGCGCTAGGAATGTGTCTTGGCTAACGCCCATGCCGCCGTGAATTTGAATCGCCCGATCAATTACTTTACAGGCCATGGTGGGTGCCACTATTTTAATCATCGCGATTTCTTTTTTCGCCAGCTTCGCGCCACCCGCGTCAATCATCGCAGCGGCATGCAACGTCAGCAACCGCGCCTGATCGATTTCACATCGGGATCGCGCAATCGCTTCTTGCGCCATGCCCAGCGCAGATATCGGTTTGCCAAACGCGATTCGGTTGCGCGCGCGGTGCACCGCCAATGCCAGCGCGCGCTCGGCCAAGCCAATTAAGCGCATGCAGTGGTGAATACGCCCTGGCCCCAGCCTAGCTTGAGCGATCTCAAAACCTCTGCCTTCGCCCAACAGCAGGTTGGTTTTAGGTACCACGACGTCGGTGAAATGCACTTCGGCATGCCCGTGCGGCGCATCATCAAAGCCAAACACCATCAGCGGCCGCACAACGCGCACGCCAGGGGTATTCATTGGCACTAGCAGCATCGACTGGCGCTGATAGGCGTGCGCCTCTGGATTGGTTTGCCCCATCACAATCATTATTTTGCAGCGCGGATCAAGCGCACCGCTAGTCCACCATTTTTTGCCATTGACGCGGTAGTTTTCCCCATCCGCTTGCATCGTCAGGGCGATATTGGTCGCATCAGAGGAGGCGACATCAGGCTCGGTCATTGCGAACGCAGAACGAATGTCGCCATTCAGCAAGGGCGCTAACCACTGTGCCTTTTGCTCGCTGCTGCCGAATAAGTGCAGCACTTCCATATTGCCGGTATCCGGTGCGGCACAATTAAACGCTTCCGGCCCAAATAGACTTTGCCCCATTAACTCGGCCATCGGCGCATAGTCAAGATTGCTCAAGCCAGAAACAGAAGGTAAGAAAAGATTCCACAGGCCAGCGGCTTTGGCTTTCGCTTTCAATGCTTCCATGGCCGGTGCAATCGCCCATCGAGGGTTTGGCGCCTCAATGAATGCGGCAAGTTCGGCTTCTGCGGGCAACACATGCTGGGCCATAAATTCGGCGACTTGCGCATGCATTTGAACTGCGCGCTCCGATCGGGAAAAAAGCATATTGCTAACTCACAAGTTGGGTTTGGTACTGATTGACGAAGAATAACGTTGTGCGTGCATTTGCGCAGGATGTTTTCGATCGCTGAATCGAGCCGGTACAGGTGGTCATACGCCCAAGTTCTTGCGCTTGCAGGGCTGGAAACGCTGGCCTAGAGTTCTGACCGCATGCATCGCACCACTCACATAAGGATTTCGCTATGTTAAAAAATAAACTTTCTCTGGCATTAGGCGTGGTTGTAGCGCTGGGCCTAGCTGCCTGCGGTGGTGATGAGCCAGCCGTGACCGCGAAAGCGACGGGTTCGCTTGCAGCGCCAAAGGTTGCGCAAGTGGCGGCGGCGGTATCGAACAAAAGCATGGGCCCAGCGCAAGTCAGTATGGAATTGGCACACCTGGCCAAGATCAATGATTTGAAAGGCATGATGACCTTGGCAATGCCGGCACCCGCCATGAAAAAAATGGTCGATTCTTGGGAAGCTAAGCGTCGTGAGCCAATCACCGACAGTGACCGCAAAGAATTCGCCGATGGTATTGCCAAATTAATTGCACCCGGCGCTATTGATTCGCTGATGGCGATGGCCGAACCTCAGCTTGCGCAAGCAAAGCCGCAGATGGCCTTTTATGTACCGATGGGTATAGGCGTTTTGCAACAGGGTATTTCCGCGAATGCGGATATGTCCGATGTCCAAAAGAAACAAGCCACTGAAATGGTGGGTGCCTTACAAGGCTGGGCGACGAAAACAGATTTAACCGATCCAAATCGTTTGCGCAAAGCCTTGACCGAAATGGCGAGTGGCGTAAAAGCCACCAACATCACCACGTTGGATCAATTGCAGGGGCTTTCCTTTGATCAAATGCTCGGTAAGGGTGGTGTTTTATTTGGCTCAATGAAGCGTGCATTGAATGCATACGATTTGAACATGGATGAAATGTTCACTTCGCTGAAAGCCGAAGAAATCAGCATTACGGGTGATACTGCGCTGGTAAAAACAAGCATGACTTTTTTAGGGCAACCGATGAGTTCTGAAGCGCAGATGATCAGATCAGACGGCCGCTGGTACAGCAAAGACAGCATTGAGGCTTTGGCGAAAGTAACCGAACAGGCAATCGGCGAGAATAAAGAAGGTACCCCTAAAGCCGCTGAATCTGATGGCTGATTGAGTTCACGTTTAATTGGCTTTGCAATGAAAACGCCGCTGTAATGCGGCGTTTTGTTGTCTAGTCGACGGCTCATATTTCATCTTCAAGCGCGCTCTCGTGTTTTGAGGTAATTAGTCGACCAGCCGGATTGATGAACGGAAAACCTGCGGCGCTGAGTTTGATTTCCGCTCTGAGTGCTGCCTGTCCGTATATGCCGAACGGGAAAATTTGGCTTGGTGGCTACTTCCCGCACAACGCGCAGCGAACATCTGGTAGCGCTTTTGTGAGCCGTCAGGAACTAGTGCCGGAATTGCGCAGATGACTTGGTATCAAGGGTTTGTGTATTGGCGCAGCAGCGGTGCTGCAGCGCCGGGTGGCGGCGAGTCATGCGATTGAGGCGCGGCAATATATCCCAGAGATAATATTTTAGGCCCCGTGCG
>JBBQBR010000441.1:0-3101 GCA_038317875.1 Lysobacterales bacterium | reverse complement strand
AGCCAGCAGCGCATCAATCTGGTTCTGGCTTAGATTCGCCTGCTGCGCGCTTTGCGCCAATGTGTGCGCCAGCCGGTTTGCGTAAAATGTGCGCATCGCTTCATAGTCTTGGGCGCTGACCATTACACCTATGACCCGTTCATGCCGCAGCACCCGCACCGGTTCGCGCTGGACTAAATCTAAAAATTCGCCAAATCGGATTTAAGCGTCGTTCGCGGTCATGGTTTGCATGATCCTAGAAAACTCGGTTGGACGTGCCCGAGTGTGCTTTTTTCGGCTTGTCCGGCGAGGCGTGACGACGCGGCATAGTCATTCTCTGCAAGGAGGAAACAACGCAGCAGGGCGAGTCGAAAAAGGTGCAATCGGGTGCGTAGCGCTCGCACCCATTTGGTGACGTTCGAAAAAGCCCAAAAAATCATACTCAGCATAACTTTCCGAGCGCCAGAGCGCGGTCAACTGAGTTTTTTAGGATGATGGCCTTGGCTTAGCTTGGGCGGGTGGCCGCAAGCGTAGCTTAAATCACGCGAATCACTTGAATCGCTATGGATAGTTCGGGCCTTCAGCCCTCAATATTGGGCGTAACTATACCTGGGGCGTTGCCCCAGGCTGTGATGGCAGCGCGCCGTTGGCGCTTTAAAGTTCGAGCTTGCAAACGGTGCGCCACCAAGGCTCTCTAAGCGGAAAACATCGGGACACCCGCTAAACATCTGCGCCGCCGCTTGCTATGAGCAGCGCCGCCCCGCCACCCGTATCCAATCGCCTTGCTGCAGGGTTTCTAAGTTTTCAAAGTAGCCTTGATAGGCCGGTATTAGCTCTGAGTCTTGGCCCGCTAACATGCCGGAAAAGGCCGCCAAGGCACCGGGTTTGCAGCCCGCCGCGAGCATTTTCTTCAACGCAATCAGCGGCGGCAGCAATATATTGGCGACCAACACATCGCACGCGGGCGGTGCTTTGTCTTTATCGGATAGCACGGTGAAACGTTCATGCACGCCGTTGCGATGCGCGTTTTCTTGACTGGCAATCAGCGCCTGCGGGTCGTTATCGACGCCGTACGCATGCGCCGCGCCTAATTTCAGCGCCGCAATCGCCAAAATGCCGCTGCCACAGCCGAAATCCAGCACTGTTTTGCCGTGCAGATCTAACCCGTCTAGCCAGGCTAGGCACATTGCGGTAGTCGGGTGCGTACCCGTGCCGAACGCCAATCCTGGGTCCAAGCGAATATTTACTGCGTCTGGATCTGGCGGTGTGTGGGTGGTGGGCACAATCCACAGGCGCTTGCCAAACTGCATCGGCTGATAGGTATCCATCCACACGCGCGTCCAGTCTTTATCATCGACGTGGGCAAATTTCGCGGTGTGCAAAATATGCGCCGGAATATCCGCATCAAGTGCGACCAACAAATCGAGCTTGTCCAGCTCAGCCGGAAACAGCGCCGTTAAGGTTAGCTCGGGCCAAAGCGGGGTTTCGCCGACGCCGGGCTCCAAAATCGGCACATCTTCGGCGTCTAATAAAGTGATCGCCAAACTGCCTTGGGCTTCAATCGCGGCTTCGACTAGCGGCTGTTCACTGGCGCGCAAACGCAGGTGGAGTTCTAAAAAGGGCATGCACAGTCCTTGGATAAAAGCGGGCTAGGTTAGCGCGGAATCAATAGCTAGGTGTGCGTTATCCCTGCAGCTAAACATCCCCCACCAACACCCAACCCTCGCCGCTGCCGCGCTGTACAATCGTATCCCCTGGCGCAATTTCACCCGCAGCTAGCGGCGTTTGGGCCTGCAGTTCCGTGTAATAGCCGGTGAAATCTGGCTCGGTCGCATCGAATAGCTGCTTAAAACTATCAATAACGAAATAGCTTTGCTGATAGGTGTCAATGCGATAGCGCGTGCGCATTAAGCGCTGCAAATCAAAACCGATTCGATTCGGTGCGGCACTTTCCAAGCTGTAAAGGCTTTCACCTTTGCTAGAAACAATACCCGCGCCATAGATGCGCAAGCCCTGCTCGGTTTGAATTAAACCGAACTCCACCGTATACCAGTACAAACGCGCGAGGAAACTTAACGCATCTAGCCCGGCCGCCTTTACGCCGCCCGCACCGTAGGCTTGCAAATAGTCGCCAAAAACCGGGTTCGCCAACAGCGGCACGTGGCCGAAAAAATCATGAAACAAATCCGGCTCGCTGATGTAGTCGATCTGCTCAGGCTCACGAATCCACCAAGTGACCGGGAACTGCTTGGCGCTCAGCAGCTCAAAAAAACGTAAATCCGGTAATAAGCCCTCAACGGCGACCAACTCCCAGCCGGTTTTCGCGCGCAGAACCTTATTCGCCTCGGAAAATTTTGGAATCTGATCTGGGCCTAGCTTTAAATCTTCTAGGCCGGTCATAAATTCGTCGCACGCCCGCCCTGGTAGCAACGCACTTTGGCGCTCGAATAACTGCTTCCACACGGCGTGATCGGCTTCGGTATAGCTGTCCCAATCTTGTTCAACGATACCTTCGGCATACATAGGCAAGTCACCGCGATCAGTTTGCAGATATTTAATACGCTTGGACATTTGGCTTCAGCAGAACGGGTATTCCGCGCAGTTTAGCAGCGCAACGTCACGCCATACTTGAGTGATTTTGTTCGGCCGAGCTTTTGCCAAAACCCACCATTGATGCGGGCTATTGAATCAGTAGTATCAATCTGTTTTGAAAATATCCGCGGCCGCGCTAAGATCACTGCCGAAGTTGAACTATCCTTTCACTCCCATCCATTACCTAGAGATCTAAGCCATGTCCCTTATCAATAGCGAAATCAAACCATTTACCGCCACTGCCTATCACAATGGCAAATTCACCGAAGTTAGCGATGTCAGCGTCAAAGGCAAATGGTCAGTGTTTTTCTTTTATCCAGCTGACTTCACCTTCGTTTGCCCAACTGAACTGGGCGATTTAGCGGATCAGTACGCCGAATTTCAAAAGCTGGGCGTTGAGATTTACGGTGTGTCCACCGATACCCACTTTGCCCACAAAGCTTGGCACGACGCCTCGGAAACCATCAAAAAAATCCAATATCCCTTGGTTGGCGACCCAACGCACCTGATCTGCCGCAACTTTGATGTGT
>JBBQBR010000440.1:0-3123 GCA_038317875.1 Lysobacterales bacterium | reverse complement strand
CGAGCATCGTTTTGCTAGCATGCGCGGCTTGTGCTGCTGCGGCCCCATCCAAATCGTCAAAGACGAGTATTTTGATTTTTGGCGACTCGCTCAGCGCAGCTTTTGGTTTGCAGCCTGAACAAGGCTGGCCTGCACTCGCTGCAGTCGAATTGGCGAAGCGCAATATCACAGTGATCAATGCCAGCGTCAGTGGCGAAACAACGGCCGGTGGGCTCAGTCGTTTGCCGGAAATTCTCAAACGCTATAAACCCAATATCGTGGTGCTGGCGCTGGGCGCAAATGACGGCCTGCGGGGCTTAGATCCTGGCGCTATGCAGCGAAACCTGGTTGCAATGACCAAACTAGCGCAGGCTGGCAAAGCGCGTGTGTTGATCGTCGGCATCCGCATGCCACCGAATTTTGGCCCGGAATACACGCAAGCATTTGAGCAAAGCTTCGTCGATGTTGCAAAGCGTGAGCGGACGGAATTGTTAAAATTTCTACTCGAACCCATCGCTGGCGATCGCACTGCATTTCAGGCCGATCAGCTGCACCCTGTTGCGAGTGCGCAGCCCAAAATATGGGCGCATGTGCGCACGGCACTGCTGCCGCTGATAAAGAAATAGCTTCGTTAAACATCAAGCCAATATTGTATCTGCCGGGCGAATCGGCGATCTTAGCGGCTACGAATTTCGCGGTGCATTCTTATGAGTCAATGGCATTACCTCAACGCCCAGCGCCAAACGATGGGCCCATATGAAAGCACCCAAATTGCCGAGTTAGTTGCGCGCGGGCAAATTGATGGCGACACGCAAATTTGGTATCCAGGTTGGCCTAATTGGGCGCCACTTTCGCTCGCTTGGCAATCAATTGGCCTAGCCGCTGCGCCGCCGATGCGTTCAAATATGCCTTTACCAATGGCTCAAAGTGGGGCACCAGGTAGTGCGGTGCTTGCGCCGGGGCAAAATCCGTGGTCTTTAGGTGGTTTTGCGGGCCGGGTGACTGATTTCGTCGGTTTGGATCGCATTGAAGGCTTCAACGTCAAAGAAATGCTGTCATCGGTATTCAAAAAATATGGCGATGAAACCATTGAGGCATATTTTTCGGTTGGTTTGAAAGAAACCACACCACCGCTAGAGCAGGTCACCACCAAATGGCCAAAGCCGTGGATGTTTGCGCGCATGTTGGCGCTTTCACTGATTTTGTATGTGGGTTTTTATCTGTCCGTCGAAGTTATGGGCGCGATTGTGGCCTTGCCCGCGCTGATTATTACTGGCTCATTTGCGGTGCCGTTGGCGACGTTGATTTTCTTTTTTGAAATGAATGCGCCGCAAAACGTTTCGCTTTATCAAGTTATGAAGTTGGTCACGCTGGGCGGTGTGCTGTCTATTTTATTTTCGCTGATTTTGTTCAGCACCACGCAACTGGATCAAATTATTGGCGCGCCTGCGGCCGGTTTGATTGAGGAAGCGGGTAAGTTGGCGGCCGTGATCGTATTAACACGCAAACTTGACCCGCAACGCTATCCCTACGTCACCAACGGTCTTTTGTTTGGTGCTGCTGTTGGCACCGGGTTCGCCGCATTTGAATCGGCGGGCTATGCGATGAACGCGGTGTTGGCAACACAAAGTACGGCATCCGCGAACTACAGCATCATTTTACGCGGTTTGCTTGCACCCTTTGGCCATATTGCTTGGACCGCAATAGCCGCAGGTGCATTATGGTCAGTGAAAGGGCCGAATAAATTCTCCTTTTCCATGCTGTTTCACAAACGTGTGCTAACTCTAGTTGCCTGTTCAATGGCACTGCATTTCACCTGGAATACCAATTTTACCGGCCCGTTTTTACTTAAATTTTGGGTGTTAGGTTTCATTGCCTGGGTGCTGGTTTTTGCACTACTACAGCAGGGCCTCAAGCAAGTTCGATCCGCCCGCACGGTGACCCACACTATGACGCGCGGGCTTTCAGTGGCGGAAGTGCAAGCGGCGCTGCGGGCTAGGGTTGGGCAAATTGGGCAATAGTGATTTGATAATCGTAAGCGCCGCCCCAGCCTTCCACGTGCGCTCTGTCGGCGGGTTTGCCTTATAATTTGTCGGTGTTTTGGGTTTTCTGACTTGTTTCTTAAAAAAGGGGAACGACATCAACGTATTCGGTCGGTTGCTGGCGGCTGTATCTGCCACGATTTTTCTGTTCTTGGGCACTGCCCCGGCGCAAGTTTGGGGGGGCACAAGACCTCACCACGATGCGTGAATTCGGATCTGGAAACATTGCGGTCAATCACAAGGTTGCTGTTGTCGATACGTCAATGTCTGATCTTCTTGGCGCGCCCATGACAGAATTTGCGCTGCTTGACGAGATCTATCGCCGCTGCGTCGCTTGTGCTACTGCCAATTGTTCACGGGATAACTTTTTGCCTTCGGGTAAAAAGTAGACTGTGTTCAAAAGTGGCACTTCTGGCACCGTGCCGGTAACGCGCTTCTATATACCCCTCGATCAACAGTCACGTCTTCGTGGCGGCAAATGAAATGACCGCTAGCGAATCAGCACTTACGGAGCTTCGGCGCTTCCCCGACGTGCACAAAGACGAAGGGGAGAAGTTTTCCGTGATGGTGCCGCTCGCAGGTTTTGCCGAAGGGAAGCTCCCGTAGGCGATTTCCTAAGCTGCGCCGCGCCGATGTCCTACCCGTGCACGGGACAAATGCCGGTAGGCGGCGATGCGGCCGCGCGAAACACTGTGCAGCCGTCGCTGCACAGGAGCGTTTCGTGCTGCGCCTCAGCGCACTGGAGGGACGCGCAACGCCGCGCCTCGCCAGCGCCGCACCAACCGCGCAGGCGGCCGCGCCGACCTACGCTCGCCACGTTTCCGGGCGCACGCTGGTGCAGGCGCACAACCCGGATTTCATGGCGCGTCTTGCGGCGCAAGACCGCTCGCTGCGTGGTATGTGCGCGAGGAGTTCGAGGCGGCGTGCTCCACCACGGCTTCCTGCGCGTGGTGTGCGAGCACTGCCATGCGGAAAGGCTGCTGGCGTTTTCCTGCAAGAAGCGCGGGTTTTGCCTGAGCTGCGGCGCGCGCCGCATGGCCGAGAGTGCGCGGCATCTGATGGAGGAGGTGTTCGTCCGCGGCCGGTGCGGCAATGGGTGCTG
>JBBQBR010000439.1:0-3135 GCA_038317875.1 Lysobacterales bacterium | reverse complement strand
TTCGGAGCGTGCGGCCCAGACTGCATTTGCAAACCTGCGTATCGAAGCCGATCTAGCACAGTCGCAGCGCGCCTATTTTGAACTTGATTTGGTAGATGCCGAACGCTACGCCCGCGCCGCCTTCGATGCGCCCGCGTTCACACGATTAGGCGTCAATCCGGCGCTGCGCTTGAATGCGAAATTGAAATTGGCCAAGGCGTTATTTTTTCAAAATAAGCTCAAACAAGTCATTGATATTGAAACCGAGGATGCCTTGCCCAACGATATCAGCGCGATGACCGGGGACGAGCTTAGCGATGCCTTGGATTATTACGTCGCCATCGCTTCCGCAAAAAATGAATTGGGTCAAACCGAATCCGCCAAGACGCTGCGCAGCCAGGCTTCAAGCTTGCTCGAATTAGCGCTAAAGCAAGCGCCCAATTCTGCGCAATTGCTGCAAACACGGATGAGTTTGCGCCGCGCCGAGGCGAATAGCCTTGCGAACGGGCATGAAGCGCAAGCCCTGGCGCTGCTGAATCAAGAAATCACGCTCGGGCAAGAGGCGATCAATGGCAATCCGAATTCGGCGACGCTGCGCTTGGCGATGAAGTCTTTGCTCAACACGCGCTCCCAGCTGTATCGCAAGGCGGGCGATCATGTGCCGGAGCTCGCCGATTTGCGCCGCGTTGTCGCCCTGCTTTCCGAGCTTTCTGAGCAAGATTTGGCAAATGTATTTTTGCGCGCCGAGGTTTCGTTTGCGCAGCGGCGCTTGGCTAACGTCTTGCTAACCCTAGATTCTGCAGCATCGTCGCCCTACATCTCCGAATCTGAGAACGCCACTCTGGCCGCGCTAAAAATTGACCGTGAACTGCTTGCGCTTGCTCCTAAACGCCCGTTTGCGCGACGTTATTTGGCAGCGACTTTCGAGCAATTAGGGGACTTACGAAAGCGCTTAGCCAATTACCCCGAGGCGCTGAGCGCTTACAAAGAAAGTTTAGCGATTCGCACCGGCCTGCTGAGCGATTTTCCGCAAGAATTTGCCTGGTTTCGCCTGTGCGCTTTGAGCTACAGCGCACTGAAGGATGTGTATGTGCGGCAAAACGACGTGGCCCAGGCACTATTCGCGCAAGCTCAGGCGAGCGCGGCATTTGCCAAAGTGATGGAACTTAGCCCCAGCCCCGCCGCGCGCTTTGAGTGGTTTGATTCCATGCTTTTTGAGGCGGAATTGATGCGCAATATGGGTCAGAGCAAGGCCTTAGCGGCGCAGCTTTTGCGCTTGACGCAATTTACCAAAGCGCATGCACTAGAGTTTGAGGCTAGGCCAGATTTACTGGCGATACTTGCGCAGCTCCAAAGACCACGCGAATAGCAAATCACGCGGCATTTTTTTTAAAACACTCGTCGCTTGAAAATATTCTAAGCGACGAGCAAATGCTGGCTGGGTTCACTCGCCATTAGTCAGTGCTTTTGTACGCCAATCTATCTGCTAGTCACCTCAATCGCGCGAACCGCAGCCACTTCAGAGTCGCGGAATTTGTAGCGCAATTCATATTTGCCTGGCTCGCTCGGCGTGGTCAATCTAATCGGGTTACCCGAACTCACATAGGCGTAGCTTTCATAGCCATCATCGCCCACTTTTGCGATGACAATCGTGTCAAGGTAGGCATCCGGGCCGGTCCAACGAACCTCAATCTTGGTTGACACGGGTGCCTGCGCTGGGGCGTCCAAACTAACCTGCAAATCCGTGACTTCAATTGCGCGCGTGGCAATGGTATGAGCGTCGGTAAAGCGGTATTGCAATTCATACTTGCCGGGCTTCAAGGGCATTACTAGCGACGCTGGGTTGCCATCTTTGACGTACACGTAGGATTGGCGATCTTTGCCACCCAGCTCAGAAATAATGATCGAATCGAGCTCTGCATCGGGGCCGGTCCAGCTAACCAGCAGCGTTGATCCGCGCTGCGCCTGATCGGGTGCAATGAGCGTTGCCTTGGGCTTTTCTTCAACCTTTTCTTCAACCTTTTCTTGAACCTTTTCTTGAACTTTGGCTTCACTGAGCTGATCCAGCGCGCTATTTAACTCAATAGCATTGCTGGCATTGAGATATTTTCCGCCCGTCTCGCTTGCCAAGCATTGCAGCTGGCGATCCGCTAGGCTGCCTTTGGCGACATCAAAACCGATCACATGCGCGGTAAAATCAATACCGTCGGCTTCGAGCTGTTTTGCTACCGCGCACGGGTCCAGATTGCATGTTTCCTCACCATCTGAGACTAAAATAACCGTGGCTTTTTGCTCGCTACTTTTGAGCGCTGCAGCGGCATGCTGCACCGCTGCTGAAATAGGCGTCATGCCTTTAGGATTAAGCGCATCAACTTTGCTTTTAAAAATAGCTGGCTCAAGTGCCGCGACCGGCAGCAAGGTTTCAATATCGGCGCAATCGCCTTTGCGACGATGCCCGTACGCCACCAGCCCGAGCTGATGGCCCTGCGGCCAGGTTTTCAGCATATCAGCAACTGCGCTGCGGGCAATTTCGATCTTTGTTTTACCGTCAATCTGCGCCCACATGGAGCCCGAAGCATCCAGTACCAGCATGGCATTTTCCGCAGCTGCGGTTTGGCTTATACAAAAAAGGGCTACTGCTATCCATCGTTTTTTCATGCGCTTAACTCCCAAAAAACCTTGTAAATAAGAAAATCAGCGAAAGCCCGCCATCGGATATGAGCTCAAAGACTGTAGATAAAACGCTCGACATTTAAACCTTCGCTGCCCGCAAAAGTAAAGGCCGCGCATTTGGTTTTGGTCATGGTGCGGCATTGGTAGTAATGAATGGACTTCTGATCCGGGAAGCGCAGAGTCAGATCAGAACAGCGAAAGTCGTCAAGGGTGTTAGAACCCCAAGGTGAGGCGGTTTCACCGATTGGGATTTTTGCTGCAATGATCATTGCACTTCTGGCTTCGATTACTTCGGCGGTGTTTCGGTTTAAAATATCAAAAGTGACGGCCATTGACTTGATATCTGATTCACTGCGATTTTCAACCGTGAAGTTAAGTTGACACTGCATAGAGTTGGGGTCGTTTTTACTGTTTACTTCAACCGTGCGGCCGCAGGCAAAGATATTTTTAACACCGCTGTCGACGCGCTTCGATTGACACGAT
>JBBQBR010000438.1:0-3136 GCA_038317875.1 Lysobacterales bacterium | reverse complement strand
TGATCGTGGCATTTTTAGCCATTGCCTACTTGATCACGCCCGGCGAAGAAGAAACACCGTCTAAGCCTAGCTCTAAATCGCTGCTAAGCGCATTTTCCCCGCGTAATGCATGCAAGGCACCGCCAGCGTTCATGCGTAACTTGAGCGCAAATCAAGGTTTTGGCGTAGGCAGCGCCCTAAGCACGTCAGAGCGCGATTTAATCGGTCTTGCCGTGGTGGATTTTGATCCACAAAGCGGCAAACGCTTGCGCGAGTGGCAGCATCCTAGCTGGCGCAACGCCGGAAACTTATCCGCCTTTGCGCTCGATCAGCGCGGCGATATTTATGTTATTCCGGCACCGCGCGTAAATTTATTGGATAATCCACCCGCGCTACAAAACCGGCTTTATCGGGTCGATGGCAACACGGGCGAGATGACCATAGCGTTGGAATTCCCGGTAGCGGCAGCGGTTGGCCAACGCAACCCGTATGCGGGCTTAGGTTTAAGCTACGACTGCGCGCTGGATAGTCTATTTTTGACCAGCGTTGCCGGTTCCACACCCAGCGTACAGCGTGGCAAAGTATTTCGCATTGCGCTTCGCCCAAGCATCCAGATCGCTTCAACGCTTGCGGGTGTAGATATGTTTGCGGTGGCAAGTGTGGGAAAGGCAGACCATCTTGCACTTTTACTCGGCAGCGCCCGCAGCCCAGAGCTATTGCAAATCGAACTGGATGCAAATGGCAATTTCCCACCCGGTAGGAGCGCTACGCCCCTGCTCAGCATTGCCGGACGCGGCCCAGAGGGAAATGATCGCGCACGTAAAATTGAGCTCACGACCGATGGCACGTTAAGCGTGCGCGGCACCCGCTTTGCCTTTAATTTGGCGCAGCCATCAGCACAAGAGAAGGCCACAAGCTATGTATTCGCCTACGACGCAGGCGCGCAAAGCTATCAATTCCAACGTTGGATAAAATAGCGGCTCGGATAAAGTCGCGGCTTGGATAAAGTCGCGGCTTGGATAAAGTCGCGGCTCGCCAGCGCAATTGCGTGCAACAGCGGCATTGCGTGCGACACTGCGGCAAATTACTCACCAAACGGACTTATCCATGAGCACACATTCTACCCCGGCACATATTTCTGTGGTCAATCATGATGGCACTGTGACGCTAACGATGGAGCGCCCGAATGTGCATAACGCCTTTGATGCTGCATTGATTGCCGAGATGACGAACGCGCTAAATGCATTGGCGCTTGATCCAGGCTGCCGTCATTTAGTGTTGACTGGACGCGGTGCCTCGTTTTCTGCGGGCGCAGACGTGAACTGGATGCAAGCGCAGATGAACGCGAGCGAGGCCGAAAACGTCGCCGATGCGCGCCGATTGGCGGCACTTATGCGTGCACTGGCATTTTTCCCAAAACCGACGCTGGCGCGGGTCAATGGTGCGGCATTTGGTGGCGGCGTCGGGCTGATTGCCTGTTGCGATATTGCAATTTCAGTCACCGAAGCGCGCTTTGGCCTGACCGAAACTAAACTTGGCTTAGCTCCCGCAGTGATTTCACCCTACGTCATTGATGCCATCGGCACCCGCAATGCACTGCGTTACTTTCAAACTGCCGAACTATTTGACGCCGCACGCGCGCAATCGCTAGGCTTGATCCATGAAGTCGTGGCGGCGGATCAGTTAGATATTAGCGTTACCGTGCAGCTCAAGCACCTGCGCCAAGCCGGTCCAAACGCGGTGCAGGCGGCAAAAGCACTGGTACACCGGGTAGCGGGCATGAGCATCGAAGATCAAATGTTTGTGGATGAAGAAAATGCCAAGTTGATCGCCAAACTGCGTGTTTCTGTCGAAGGTCAGGAAGGATTGGGTGCCTTTTTAGGCAAGCGACGCGCTAATTGGACCGCTTAGGAGCGCCATTTTATGCAGCCAACGCCCAATATCAGCGAAGCGCAGGTCTACAGCCACGTTCGCCAGCTACTAAACGATCATGAAAAAATGCTGGCCGATCGCGCGCGCAACGAGGCGTTTTATCAAGCCTTGGCGCAGCAAGTTACAAGCGATTCTGTCGTTTTGGATATCGGGGCTGGGTTTGGGGTGTGGGCGATTACTGCGGCGCGCTTAGGCGCAAAGCAGGTGGTTGCTATTGAAAGCAATGAATTGCTGATCGGCGTAATCAAAAAAATCGCACGCGAATGCGGCGTTGCGGACCGGGTGCAGCCCGTTTTTGGCTATTCCACTGAGCTATCGCTAGCGCGTGAATTTGACATTGTTATCAGTGAAACGATTGGTTTTGATGGATTCGATGAGGCGATCGTTAAAATCATGAGCGACGCGCGCAGCCGATTTTTAAAACCCGGCGGTGTGCTGATTCCAGAGACCGTATCGCTGCACTGCGCGCCTGCGCACTTTAAACCCCGCAGCGATGACTTACCGGCCGGGATGCCACTCGACTTCCTTTATTTCACAGCGCTCAATCAGCATGCGCCGGTGCGGCTAGCTAAAAAATCTGACGTGCGAATTTTAGCTAAGCCCAAACGCCTAATCAACGCAGATTTGTATCAAGCAATAGAACCGTTTGATCTAACGAATATGCGGGCGAAGTGGGCGTTTCCAGATGACGAGGTGCATGCGAGCGCCATCAATTGTTTCGTCGTTTGGGTTGAATCGCGCTTGAGCGCGGGCGTGCACTTGAGCACGCGCAAAACCACAAGCTGGACCCCGCTGGTGTATCGGTTTGATGCTCAGCAGCAAAACATTCGACAAGTCGAATTCAGCCTCGGCTTTACGCCCGCAACCGTGCATTGGGACGTCGCGTTAAGCGGTGCGGATGGCTTGGTGACACGCAACTACGCGCCGAAAACTGCGGCCAAGCAAATTTTGCTGGATCTAGCGCAAAGCGGCGACCCGGTTTCTTTGGCGGGTCAAGGTTTGGCAAGCTTTATTTTGCGGGATGCATAGCTTAAGCGCAGCAATGCCAATACGTTAAGCATGCATCCAGGCATCTCAGGCTGCCGCTGACTAGGATGGACAAGCGCTACTCCGCAGCGCTTATTCCGCTGACTTACTCCAGCCAATGCAACCACCGCCTTTTAAGGCCTCGCGATGGAACGCAGCATCGCTTCGCGCAAGATTGCATTCATTCGGGTCTGATAAC
>JBBQBR010000437.1:0-3136 GCA_038317875.1 Lysobacterales bacterium | reverse complement strand
TAAAAAAACACTGACACCCGCCGCAAACGGCGAATCATCGCGCCCCCAAAAGGTCATTTCATCTGGGGCAGAGGCGGGGGGCGGCGATCGTGAAAGCCCTCGCCTAGTGCCAATCCACAGCGCACCCTGCCAACTCGCCAGCGTCCGTACTGAGGCGCTGCCCAACCCTTCAGCTTCGCCAAACTGCGCTTGGACAGCACCCAATTTACCATCCTTCGCAAGCGCAAACGCCACAAGACCTTGATCTTGCGCAGCGACCCACAGTACGGCCTGACCGTGATATTGGCCTTCCAAAACTTCGCGCACAGCCCAACCTGCAGTGCTACGCTGATACACACAGGCAGTTTCGACACAGTTAAATAAGCCCGCAGTCGTCGAAACCCAAACACCGCCGCTGCTGCGGTTACGAATGGCAGCAATGCCGGGCAAGGTCGACTTGCTGCTGCCCGTGCCCGTGCCAGTTCCAGTTCCAGTTCCAGTTTCAGTTCCAGTTTCAGTTCCAGTTTCAGTTCCAGTGCCCGGGCCCGGGCCCGGGCCCGGGCCAACATTGGCACTATTGCCAATTTTAGGCACCACCAATGCAACTTGCTGCCAGTATTCGCCATCGCCCAGCCAAAGCCCAGTTTCGTCTGTACCGACCCAAATCTGCGCGTCAACAGCGGTGATCGCCGTCACTAGGGCAGGCAGATCAGGCTGGTGCAGCGGCACACGCGTAAAAATACCGCCGTCGAAGCGCGAAAGCCCGTCATAAGTGCCCACATAAATACGCCCATCTGGGCCACTTGCCATCGCGCGAACCGTGTTTTGCGGCAGGCCGTCGATGGAATTGAGCACTCGGTATGGGCTTATCAATGTAGAGTTTGGCGTTGCGGGCGAGCCTTTCACTGTGCGCAATTCATGCACGCGATGCGCGGGCACCACTTGAGCTTGATTTGCCAGCGCTGCGCCGCACAAAAGGCACGCCAGCATTCCAAGAAAAAGCGCGTGAACTTGCGCAAGGCGGCGGCGCCTCAACGCTTGAGATTTATCTAGAGCCGCTACTTTCCAACACTTCATCGCCATCCAATGTAGTGCGAACAAAATCGCACACGCGAGCATACAATTCGCAGACTTATACGCAATGTGTAACCCGTGATTTTTACCAATCATTGCAGATCACAATAGAATTTTTTGGAACCACTTATGCACATTATTAGCGCCGATTGGCTACACGAAAACTTAGCCGCAGTAAAAATAATTGACGCCAGCTTTAGCCTTAGCGATGCCGATTTTGGCATCAACACGTTTTTGGCCGGGCATATTCCACATGCGCAATATGTCCACCTTGAACATGGATTGAGCGATATGTCACGCACACAAACTGATGGCCGCCATCCGCTACCTGCGCCGGAACAATTCGCCCGCACGGTGGCGAGCTGCGGCTTGAAACGGGATGATAAAATCGTCTGTTATGACCAAGATAATGGCGCTTACGCAGCCCGTACATGGTGGTTGCTGCGCGCAGCGGGTTTCAAAAATGTATCCGTTTTGGACGGCGGCTTGGCTGCATGGCGCGCGGCAAATTTTCCGCTGAGCACCGAAATCACGCCAATCACAAGCGACGCACCCGAAGCGCTTACCTTTAATGCGATGCCGCAGATTGATAGCGCAAGACTGCAGGAAGCACTTGCGAATCAATCCAAAATTTTAGTCGATGCGCGCCCCGGCAACCGCTTTGCCGGACGCGATGAAACTTTGGATCCAATCGCCGGCCATGTGCCCGGCGCGATCAATCGACCGTTCTCAACAAACATGGAAAACGGCCGGTTCAAATCCGTTAAGGCTTTGCGCAGCGAGTTTTTAGCCCTTCTGGGCGACAAAACACCCGCGCAAGCGGTGATGATGTGCGGCTCCGGCGTTACCGCTTGCCATAATTTATTAGCGATGGCGCAAGCCGGTTTGGAAGGCGCGGCGCTTTATGCGCCTTCTTGGTCAGGGTGGATTATTGATCATGAGCGGCCGGTGGCTAATGACACGAGGGGTAGTGAAAGCAATTAATTTTGTAATCACTTTATTGACCAGCCATTTTGGAGCCAACCTTGAGTAGTGTGCTTTTGCAGTCGATCTGTACCCCCTGGAAAATTCTTGAGGCCAGTCTTGCCGCGTTTGAGCCTAGTTCCGTACTGACTCGCGAGCAGCCTGATGAGCACATTCGCGACCTGATAGCCGCCCATGAGCCTGCTTAAAACCTGCTTGTTGCAAATTCGACAATCGTATCTTTGACAACCCACTGCTGAATTGACATTCAAACAATCTTACATACAGGACTGCGGCTCAATTCGTTCCTGCTCAAGAAACCGACTGACGATTTGATTCATTTCATTCTCGCCAAATTTGGTTCAATGGATAGAATCGTCTCGCCACAAATTCTCTGGATACCTCAATGAATTCGGTGGCACATTCCAGCTCCACAACCTCCGCTAGAAAATCCTCAAACGAGTCGGCGAGAGTCCAGTCACTGGCCTCAAAGTGAGGCATTGGCGCGAGTTTCACTTGCAACATAATCAATTCCATAAATTCGCGGAGACGATGCAAAATTATCAAACACTACGTGCGACGGATTTTGCGCTCAAATGCTCGAATCAAATTGCGCGATATCAAAGCTCAATTGTCACGTCGCTGACGCCCAAGCCCTACGCGCAATCTTGATCTTTTCGCACCGTCTACACCTAAGAATACGTATGCAGTCCCACAATTTTTGCTGATCAATGCGCTACATTCATAGCGCGGTTTTCGTCATGCCGCGCCCTTTTAGCTGCAATGATAAAGGCATCCCATGAGCACAGCATTGAATGCGCGCGCAGATAACGACGCGTCTGAAAATCACTTTTTCATTATTTTGATTAGCTGTGTCGCCACCATCGGCGGCTTTTTATTTGGCTTTGATAGCGGCGTCATCAACGGCACCGTGGATGGCTTAAAGATTGCGTTTCAATCAGATTCGATGGGCACCGGTTTCAACGTTTCATCGATGCTTTTAGGATGTGCGGTTGGCGCATTTTTTGCTGGGCGACTTTCGGATGTCTATGGGCGGCGCTCGCTGCTCATTGTCGCGGCGATTTTTTTTCTAGTGTCTGCTTGGGGCTCGGGCATATCG
>JBBQBR010000436.1:0-3136 GCA_038317875.1 Lysobacterales bacterium | reverse complement strand
GTGTTTGGGTCGAGCTCAATTAACGCGCTGAAGTCGCTGCCGCGTGAGCTAGTCAATAAAATCTTGCCGTTAGGGGTGAATTCCTGCACCGCGTTCGACTCGACGCCGGTGTGCGCCGTCAGATTGCGCAGCTTTTTGCTGTTGCGATCATAAATATACTCATCATTGTCGGAGGTAGTGCTGGCTTTGCTCATAGTGACAAAGCGTTTGTCGCGGCTGATGGCGGAAGGCTGTAGACCTTGGTCATTTTTATAGAAAAGGCTGCGCGTATAGCCTTCGTTTTTGTATTCGTAGATGTCAAAAAAACGCGGGTCGCGCTCGTTGCTGAGTACAAAGAAGCTTTTTTCGTCATCGGCAAAACCGAAAAATGAGGCTTTATGTTTGCTGCCAGGCGTCAAGTCACGCACGCTTCCGTCGGCGGCACGCACATATATATGGTCGAGTTCATTACCACCTTGGTCGGCGCTGTACAAGATCCGATCATCATTAGGAAAATAGCGAATTGCGTAAAGCGAATCGGTGCTGGAACTGCTCAGCGCTGTGGGCGCGCCGCCATAGACCGAAACCTCAAATAGATTCATCACGCCTGTGGCATTGGAAGAAAATAGCACGCGCAACCCATCTGGGGAGATTGCCGAACCGCTCAAGCGCAAATTCGACAGCAAAGTTTTAATGTCGTAGCGCTTTTCGATCGCGACGTCGACCACTGCCGGGACTGCAGCGGTGGGTTGTTCCGAGCGTGCTGGCGATGCTTGGCGGCAGCCGCTGATAGAAATCAAAACACCTAAGCCCAGGGTGGCGGCTAGGTTGAGTGTAGCGTGGGTATTTGTCGACATAAGTATGTAGGCAGATCAAGGCGGGCTTTGAACGCTACACTTTTTAGCTACGCTTGGCTTAGTCCAAAAGTCACTGAATCGGCGAAAACACCACTCTTTTGCAGCTAAGCAATCACGTCATCCGCCAAAAAACCGCCGCTTTGATGCTGCCAAAGTTTCGCGTAAATGCCCTGGCGCGCAAGTAGTGCGTGGTGGTCGCCTTCTTCTACAATTCGGCCTTGATCCAGCACGATTAATCGGTCCATCGCCGCAATGGTGGACAAGCGATGGGCAATTGCCACCACGGTTTTGCCCTGCATCAGCTTGTCCAAGCTCGCCTGGATTGCGGCTTCAACCTCTGAATCAAGTGCGCTGGTCGCCTCATCGAGTAGCAAAATTGGCGCGTCTTTCAACATGACCCGCGCAATCGCGATGCGTTGGCGTTGACCACCCGATAATTTGACGCCGCGTTCGCCCACATGGGCATCTAAGCCTTTGCGGCCTTTGGCATCTTCCAATTGCGTAATAAATCCGCTGGCTTCGGCGCTTTCGGTGGCAAGTATGACATCCGACTCACCCGCTTCTGGCCTGCCGTAAACGATGTTTTCGCGCACCGAACGATGGAGCAGCGAGGTATCTTGCGTCACCATACCAATCGATGCGCGCAACGAGTCCTGCTGCACTAATGCGATATCTTGCCCGTCGATCAGTATTTTCCCGGAACTGACGTCATAAAAACGCAGCAGTAAATTCACTAACGTGGACTTGCCAGCGCCCGAGCGCCCGACTAGGCCAATTTTTTCGCCCGGTTTGATGGTCATGTTGAGTTTGCTAATAACTTCGTGACCCGCATCATTGCCATAGGAAAAACTGACGTTCTCAAAGCGCAACTCCCCAGCGCGCACTTGGATCGCGGGGGCATTCGGGACGTCTAAAATCGTATGTTCGCGCGTGAGCGTGTTCATGCCATCGCGCACGGTGCCGACATTTTCAAACAAGCTCGCCATTTCCCACATCACCCAGTGCGAGATGCCATTTAAGCGCAGCGCCATCGCCGTTGCAGCCGCTACAGCGCCGATGCCAACTTCATTCCTAGTCCAAAGCCAAAGCGTCAAACCGCCTGTGCCTGCGATCAAAAACATGCTCAAAATTTGATTGAGCACTTCAAAGCTGGTGATCAAGCGCCACTGCTTGTACACCGTTTGAATAAACTCAAGCATCGAGTGCTTGACGTAGTGCGCCTCGCGCTGGGCGTGCGAAAACAGCTTGACGGTGGTGATGTTGGTGTAGGCATCCGTCACCCGCCCGGTCATCAGCGAACGTGCGTCGGCTTGCGCTTCGGCAACTTTGCCCAGCCGTGGCACGAAATACCAAAGCATCAGCGCGTAGAAGCCAAGCCACAGCAGAAAGGGTATCAGCAGCCACAAATCAAAGCTGCCGACGACCGCAACCATGGTGAAAAAATAGATCGTGATGAACACCATAATGTCGGCCAGAATGAACCAGGTATCACGCACCGCCAGCGCGGTTTGCATTACCTTGGCGGCAACCCGGCCGGCAAATTCGTCCTGATAAAAGCTCAAAGACTGTTGCAACATCTGACGATGAAAAATCCAACGCATGCGCATCGGAAAATTGCCGGCCAGCGCCTGATGTTTGATTAGATTCTGGAAAAAAACCGCAATCGGGCTGAGGAAAAGAATCACTAACAACAGTATCAGTGCGCTGCGCTGGTCAGTAAATAGCTCATTTGGCGTGCTTTTGCTTAGCCAGTCCACGATGCGCCCAAGCATGGCAAACAGTAAGGCCTCAAATGCACCGATCACCGCAGTTAATAGCGTCAAGCCCAACAACAGTGGCCGAATGCCGTCGGTTGCGGCCCAAATAAAGCCAAAAAAGCGCTTCGGTGGCGTGCGCGGCGAGGCTTGCGGATACGCGTTGACCGAGTTTTCAAATAATCGAAACATGGGGACAGTGCTGAGTGCGAAGCAGGGCGGCGCAGTTTAACGGCCTAGACGTGATGCGTTGCACAACGCGGCGCGTTAGTTGTGAAGACTGGGTTTGCGGGTCTGCAACTCGGGATAAAACTGCATGGGTTGATGCGAGGACACGACGCGGCTCGAATGCGGGGCCAAACCAAACCAAGCAAACATTCGTCCTACGCAGATTTAATGAGTTCTTTCAAATTGTTTGCATCTGCCGGGTGGCTTGGGTTTAGGCAAGTAATCGACGTTGCTATTTTTGGCTTCGTCGAACTTCAAACTCGAACGAATCCGAGTATGGACCAGAGGCTGAATTACCTACTGCAATGAGGTGGACAC
>JBBQBR010000435.1:0-3141 GCA_038317875.1 Lysobacterales bacterium | reverse complement strand
GCCCACGACGGGTCTATGCGTCCATTAAGTTCTTTATCTATACGTTTTTGGGTTCGATCTTTATGTTGATCGGCCTTATTTATCTGTATCAAAAATCTGGCACCTTTCAACTTGCGGCGTGGCATGAGCTCACGCTTGATTACACCGAGCAATTCTGGCTGTTCTGGGCATTTTTCCTCGCGTTTGCGGTCAAAATCCCCATGTTTCCGGTGCACACATGGCTACCGGATGCACACGTTGAAGCGCCTACCGGCGGCTCGATGGTGTTGGCCGCGATCATGCTTAAGATCGGCGGATACGGATTTGTACGTTTTTCTTTGCCCATTACGCCCGATGCTAGCGCTGAATTAGCATGGATCGTGATCGCATTAAGCCTAATTGCGGTGATTTACATTGGCTTAGTTGCGCTGGTGCAAGAAGATATGAAAAAGCTGGTGGCCTATTCGTCGATCTCGCACATGGGTTTCGTCACCTTGGGCCTATTTATTGCCTATATGCTGGTCAGCAATGGCCGTGGCGATGGTGCGGCGTTGGCGCTACAGGGCGCACTGATGCAAATGCTCAGTCACGGTTTCGTATCGGCCGCAATGTTTTGTGCAATTGGCGTGCTTTATGATCGTATGCACACTCGTCAAATAAAAGACTACGGCGGCGTGCTTCAAACCATGCCTTGGTTCGGTGGCTTCGCCGTATTTTTTGGCATGGCAAACTGCGGATTGCCTGGCACGAGTGGCTTTATCGGTGAATTTATGGTTATTTTGGCCGCTGTGCAGGCGAATTTTTGGCTCGGTTTTGCCGCCGCCACCGCGCTAATTTTAGGCGCTGCTTATTCACTTTGGCTCATTAAGCGCGTATTTTTTGGCGAAGTCAGCAACGACAACGTCAGGGCATTGAAAGACTTGAACCCGCGCGAATGGACACTGATGTCCACGCTCGCCGCCTACACCCTGTTTTTTGGACTTTACCCAAAGCCGCTGACCGATGTTATGCAGCCCAGCGTCGTCAAGCTCATTGAGCAAATTCAAGTGAAAAAAGCAGTGGCAAGTGAAGGGGCTGCGCAGGTTTCCAGTCTAAATATTTCCTCCGCGTCAGGAGTAGGCCAATGATGATGTCTAGCGTGGCTGAACTGCGGCCGCTGATACCGGAAATCATCGTCCTAGCGGGCGGTCTATTTTTAATGATGTTCGAAGCATTTAGTGGCCCAAAACAGCGCGGATGGATGCATTTTCTATCCACCTTGACGCTACTGGGTGCTGCGTTCGCAATCACGGTTGATATGAGCTTCGGCGCGCCGGATCGTTCCTTTGCGGGATTATTCGTGCGTGATGGCTTAGGCGACGTGCTCAAGCTATTTATACTGTTGGTCACGGGCGTCGTTTTTGTTTACGGGCGGCATTATTTTGATAGCAAGCGCCAGTATTTTGGCAACTTCTACGTACTCATTTTATTTGCCGTGCTGGGCATGATGGTGCTGGTGTCGGCCGGGAATCTAATCACCATTTATATGGGCCTGGAGCTGATGGCGTTGGCGACCTATGCCATCGTTGCGTTAGATCGTGATGACGGCGTCGCCTCGGAAGCGGCGATGAAGTATTTCGTGCTTGGCGCACTCGCCTCCGGCATTTTGCTGTACGGCATGTCTTTGCTATTTGGCTTGACCGGCTCGCTTGATCTATTTGAGATTAACTCTAAGCTCGGTAGCCTCAAGTCGGATCCAGGCAATTTGCTGCTGATGTCATTCGCACTTGCCTTCATTGTGATCGGCCTTGCATTCAAATTTGGCGCCGTGCCCTTTCATATGTGGTTGCCAGATGTCTACGAAGGCGCGCCAACGGCGATGACTGCGTTTATCGCCAGCGTGCCGAAACTCGCGGCTGTAGGCATGGCCATTCGGCTGCTACCTGAAGGCCTGGGTAATTTGGCACCGCGCTGGCAGGAAATGTTGGCGTTGCTGGCTATGGCGTCTTTGATTGTGGGCAATTTGGGTGCCATTGCGCAATACAACCTCAAGCGCATGTTGGCCTATTCCACCATTTCCCATGTTGGCTTCATGCTGCTCGGTCTCTTGAGTGCCAACGCGGTCGGCTATTCGGCGCTGCTTTTTTACGTGATCGTTTATTCGATTAGCACGGCCGCAGCGTTCGGCATCATGATTAGCCTGTCACGTTCCGGTTTGGAATTTGACCGCATTGACGATTTTAAAGGCCTCAATAAGCGCAGCCCGTGGCTTGCCTTTGCGATGCTGATCGTGATGGCATCCCTTGCTGGCATTCCGCCATTGATTGGTTTCTGGGCGAAATTGCAGGTTTTGATGGCCGTTATTGCCTTAGGTGCCGCTTGGAAAGCAGTCGTCTTCATCGCCGCAGTTTTCGCAGTGATTGGGTCGTATTACTATCTGCGCGTGATCAAGGTGATGTATTTTGATGAGCCGCAATCCGATGCGACATCAAATGCAGGCTTGGATGTACGGGTCGTTTTGCTGCTGAATACGCTGTTGCTTGCCGCGCTGGGGCTGTATTCGCAACCATTGGCGCAGCTTTGTAATCGGGTGTTTGGCGTAGGCTAAAGTTTTGCTGTGCTTTGACAACTATTGATACGGCCAGGATATGTTTGAACTGCGGACTTGAACTGAATAGTTTTGGTCAAAAAGAAGTTTCTTGGAAACCGTTCGTGCTGAGCCTGTCGAAGCATGTAGCAGCAACCTTCGTGATGCGTATCGCTTCGTTAGAAATTTTGCGGCTCTGCCCTTCGACAGGCTCAGGGCGAACGGTTCTCACCACAAAGTTTCAAACTTATGCTGGCCGGATCAATAAGGCCAAACAAGGCGCTGCATGTCGCCTAGCTTGATCCGAACAGCAATCAAAGCGTTCTGCCGTGTTTTGGCACTTGCCCTACTGCTACTGCCTGCGCTTTGTTTTGCCGACCGTGACCTAGTCGTTCGCCACTTCGGTTCGGCGGAAGGCATGCCGGTCAGTAGTGCAACGTCAGCACAGATTGATGCTGATGGTTTTCTATGGTTTGCCACGCATGACGGCTTGGCGCGCTTTGATGGCAGGCGTTTTTCAGTGTTTGACAACGCACGCTTCCCGGAAATGGGTAGCAATCGCGTCGTGCGGCTTTACGCAGGCGCAAAGTCGGCCG
>JBBQBR010000434.1:0-3145 GCA_038317875.1 Lysobacterales bacterium | reverse complement strand
CCCGGCCTGCGCCGGGATGACGGTGGCGGGCGTGCAGACAAAGCCCAGCAGCGCTCAAACCAGCTGGTTCAGTCTTGCTTGTGGGCCAATTCGTTGAGATTTCATGCCGTTTTTACTCTCACTGCGTGCGCCAGATATTTTTCATTTTAGCCAGTTCTTAATTGATTTTGATCTGATTTGGGTGCGCCGAGCCCCACTACCCCTAATATCGCACGCGTGCGGTTTGAAGTACCCGTCTTATCACTACAGCAAACCGCTTTCACACGCTAAAACTATTTTCTCTCACGGATGTTTGACAGCGCATGGCTTGTGACCCAAGCCTCAATAAAGCTGCCGATTCAATCCCAAAGCCTGCAAAATCTTGCTGGCGATTTCCTCGATTGACGTATGCGTACTTGAAACCGATGGGATCGATTCACGGCGAAATAGTTTTTCCGCAGCATCCACTTCCCAGCGACATTGTTCGATCGCTGCGTATTTGCTGTTCGCACGGCGAACGGTACGAATTTGGCTCAGCCGCATCGGGTCAATAGTCAAACCGTAGACACGATCCTTTTGCGCCTTCAGCCGGGGCGGAAGCTCGCCATGTTCTAAATCTTCTTGCACGAGCGGATAGTTTGCCGCGCGAATGCCGTAGTGCAGCGCTAAATATAAGCAGGTGGGCGTTTTTCCAGAGCGCGATACGCCGATCAGAATCACTTCGGCGTCGGAATAATTGACGTCAATGCCATCGTCGTGCGTCAACGCGAAATTGGTCGCGTTCATGCGTGCTTCGTACTCAGCATAATTATTAAGCCCATGCGCTTGTCCAACCCGTGGCGTGCGTGCGCGGCCCAATTCTTCTTCCAAGGGGCCAATAAAGGGCGCAAACACGTCCAGCATCAGTGCGCCGCTTTCGGCAAGAATTGCGCTCAAATCCGGATCGACCACGGTATTGATCACAATCGGGCGCTGCCCGGTGTGTGCTTGAGATTGCAGCAATTGTTTCAGCGCTGCACGCGCCTTAGCTTCGTTATCGACAAAGGCCAAGCGACAGGTTTGAAACTCGGTACCTTCAAATTGCGTGAGCACACTGTGACCAATGGTTTCAGCGGTAATGCCGGTGCCGTCGGATACGTAAAAAATGGGGCGTTTGGCGGAATTTGTCATGGTTATTTTGGCTATTGATTAAAATTTGCGTAAATAAGCGGTGAAACTAGCACTTAAGTTGGTCTAGTCTCCAGCTCTACACCTAAACAAAGCGCACCCATGAAAATCGCCTTCGTTGCCAGCAAAGTTCAGCCTGCACAAGATAGCTTAGCGTTAATGGTTGCGCGTTACGGCAATGTCGCAATCGAGCATGCCGAGGTTGTCGTAGCCCTAGGTGGCGATGGTTTCATGCTGCAAACGCTGCACCGGACTAGAAAATATGGCCTGCCGGTGTTTGGCATGAAGCAAGGCTCCGTTGGGTTTTTGATGAATTTGTATCAAGAAGCTGATTTGATGGAGCGCTTAGACAAAGCCCAGTCGGCAACTTTACGACCCTTAAAAATGACTGTTACCACCGAATCCGGTGGCAGCGCGGAATCACTGGCGGTGAATGAAGTTTCCCTGCTGCGGCAAACCAAACAGGCGGCAAAAATTCGTATATGGGTCAACGAAAAGCTGCGTGTGGATGAACTAGTGTGCGATGGCGCAATGGTGGCAACGCCCGTGGGTTCAACGGCGTACAACTTGTCCGCGCACGGGCCTATTTTGCCGCTGAACTCCGATGCGCTGGCACTAACGCCGATCAGCCCGTTTCGGCCCAGGCGCTGGCGTGGGGCGATTATCAAACGTGAATCCATGGTGCGCTTCGAGATTTTGGATCATTACAAACGCCCGGTTAGCGCAACCGCTGACTCCACCGAAATTCGCGATGTGGTTGAAGTGATCGTGCAAGAAGCCGCGGATGAGCGCTACACGGTCATGTTTGATCCTGAGCACAATTTGGAAGAACGCATTTTGAATGAGCAGTTTGCGTTTTAAATTCTCACAGTCCTATTTGGATAAGGTTTGACGCAGGCATCAAATTATTAAGCCCCAACGAGGCGTAAGGTGACAGCCCAGGGCAACGCCCTGGGTATCGGCGACACATTTTACCTACCCCCAAAAAGGGCGCAATCGTGCGATTTGTCCCGCCATAAGGGCTGGTTTCGCCCCTTCAGGGCTTCATTTTTATTATGGATGTCAAACCCAGCGCGTTGCTGGGCTATAACATTATGCCCCGCTGGGGCTTTGGCACAACACGGTCGGACGTGAAATCAGCGCCACTGCAGCACAAGCATTTATTGTCACGTTACGGCAATCTTGAACTGCCAAAGTCATATTCGACAAACTTAGGTCACATTTCCGCCACTTTCTGCTAGCTTTGACGCATTGATTTTTCGGAAAGCGCTATGCCAGAAGCTTTAGTTGTCGAACGTTCCGCGACCTTGTTTAACCTACTGAGCCGCACCTTAGAAAGCGCGCAGGTACCTATTACCAGGCATTTTGAACGTTTTGGCGATGCCATCGACGAGCTTAAATCACGCATTAGCAATGCGCAGTTGCCGGATTTGCTGATTATTGGCATTCCGGAGAAAGAACCGGCGGAATGCGAGGCGCTGCTTAAAGTCATTAAAGAACTGCCGCCAGAAAGCCTGCCAATTTTGCTGTTAAGCCATGCGCCGCTGCCAAAGCTAGACCGCTGGCTGGCCGCGCGCGGCAGTGCGATGCGTCTGCTGTGGTCACAATTTTGGCAACTGCCCGGTGCCATTGATGAGTTAGCGCCGGCACTGATGTTCAGCGCCTGCCTGACCGCACGCGACACCAGCACCGGGCCGACGCGTATTTTGTTAATTGACGATTCCGTCAGCGTGCGACGCACCTATCAGCAGCTGCTTTCGGCGCAAGGTTTCATCGTCGATCTGGCAGAAAGCATCGCTGAGGGTTTAAGCAAAGCCCGGCTTGGACATTACGACTTGGTGATCGTTGATTACTATCTGCCAGACGGCACTGGCGATCAACTCGTCACCAAATTGCGCGCCGATCCAATGACTAAAAATGCATCGGTTGCCTTAATTACGGCCACCTATAAAGATGAAGTCATTCAACAATGCCTCGATGCCGGCGCAATTGAATGCAT